>CAWUOF010000450.1:0-4024 GCA_963923765.1 uncultured bacterium
CCGTGAATATTGTGCCAGATAGTGTCTCATCTTTATTTGAAATAACTATAATATTTATTCTACATAATGACAAAACTGAAAAAAATCAATTTTTCCAAATCATACCATACCAAATTTTTATCATGCTCAATTCCCCATACCATCAACGCTATGCCCTATTAATAAACCCTTCCCAAGGGTTTTATTCATTCATATTCTTATAAGTTGCTACGGCTGAAGGCGATATTCTATTCAAATAACGGAATATCCAATATTTAAATACGGTGTCTAAAATTACGGGAAAAGTAGCAATAAATAAGCCGTTAAATTGATGATTTTCTGGCAGTCCTAAATGTTTAGAAATTACTTCTAAAATTACTTCCCATCCATGAGGAGAATGAAAACCAACAAACATATTAGTAAACATGATAATGATAAAAGCTTTAGCACTATCACTCAATCCATAAACAATTTCATCCATGAATGATTTTAAAATAGCTATTTCTTTTTTATTGGTAATAATTAATAAGCCAAAAGTTGCAAAAGAAAATAAATCTGATATAATATTTTTCGGAGAATTGTAACTTATTTGCCGATATTCTTCAGCAATTTCTACAGCTTTTTCTTTTACCTTTTCTTCCATTTCTTTGCCAGAAAGTTTCGGCGTTTCACTGAGTAAATTATTAAATTTTAATCTTTCTTCAAATCTTTGTAAATCTCTTAATGCTTCTTCTTCTAGGTTCACATTTAAAAATATCAAGCTTTCATTTTTTTTAGCAAAATGATCTACAATTGGACTAGCAACAAAAGAAAGGGAGATTTGATGAGTTAAAAGAGGAATAATTATTAAAAGTAAAATAAATCTAATGGAAATAATTGTTCTTTGTTTGGAACTACGCAGGTTTTGTAATACTTCATCTTCTGCTTGGGGATTGAGTTCTTTTTTCAATCTGGCAATAGTTCTTAATAAAGATCTAGGTAATACATCAGTGCCATCTGCTATATTCCTTAAGGTTCTATTATTAGTTATTTCGGGCTGTTTTTCTTTGCGGCTAGGTTTTTCTTTTGTCATGTCTATTTGCTCCGGAATGGGGGAAACTAACACCATTGAAGATGCAGCTTGATTGGTAATATTTTGTTCGGGTTTATAACGAGATAAAACATCATCAATAAATTTAAGTTTTTCTAAAATAACCGATGAATTATTGCCGATTAATTGGGCATTATTTTCATCGCTAATATTAGCTGGTAAATCAATATTTTTAGTGGTGCGAAGTTGATTAGCAACACCTAAAATAGATCTGCTAGTATTAAATTCTACTAATTTTATTTGAGCGATATTTAGGTATTTTTTTACTTCGGCTTCAAAGTAAGATAAAACACTACCGCGATAATTACTATTTTGGTCAGAGATTTTTTTACCACCAAAATATTTATCTTCGATCGCCTTAATTTTAAAGGCGGCATCGTAGGCTTGATCTAATGCGCGATCGGGAGTATTAAAAAACCAACGATTGGCAGCTAAAAAGTAATCTGAGATACTAATAGAGTTATTTTTTTTCATGCCAAGAATTTTTGTAACTAGCTAAAATTTTTATAGCCCATAAAATAAATGTATATGGCCCATAAAATAAATGTATATAGTATTTTAACAAACGAATTTCAGGAGATTTTGTGTCTTTTAATTCTATTTGGATTTATGGCCCTACCCGTAGTGGTAAAACGGCTAGTTTAGTGGCCAAATTTCAAGAATGGTCAACAGTTAAGCAACAAGAAATACTGCAACCTGGTAATTTTAAAAATTCTGGAGATTTATCTCTGAGTAATTTTCCTTATCGTCCAGGAATTTTAGTATTTGCTGCTAATGGAGATAACCGTTTAGACTTAGGCGATCGCATCGAAGCAGCATCTCTGGGTAAATATCCTTTTTATTCAACCACTCCTTTAGCTTTTTTTCAAGCAGAAGTTATTTTATTTTGGCCTTTATTAATTCAGGAGTTAAATTTAAAAGCACAGTTTCCTCTGAAACTACGCCCAGAAACGGAACAACAGTTAGCCACTAAGCTATGGAGTCAGGAGTTGGATAGGGGAGTTTTACGTTTACCAGGAGTTAGTGAGTATCGTTTGGTCAGGCGTACTCTAGATCTATTTCAATTAGCAGCAATTAGTGGCACTGCGATCGAAAATATTTCTAGTATTTTATCCCAAGGTTTTCTGACTAGTGATACTAACTACCCAGAGGAATTAGAATTTATTGAAGCTGTTTATATTGCTGATAATTCCTATTTTACAACTGCTCAAAAATTATTAATCCAATGGCGTACCTGGTGTTTAGACAGAGGTTTACTTAGTTACGGTATTGTTGCTGAATTATATTGGCGTTATCTTTTACCCCATCCTATTTATCAGCAACATTTAATTAGGCGATATCAAATATTATTAGCTGATGATGTTGATGAATATCCAGCGATAACTCGCGATTTATTTGCGTTTTTATTAGATAAAGGTGTTATTGGTGCATTTACTTTTAATCCTGAAGGGGCAATTAGATGGGGATTAGGTGCTGACCCTAATTATATGGAAGCTTTGGCAGAAAATTGTCAGATTGAAAGTTTACCAAGTTGTGGCGGTCTAGGAAAAATTCTCGGCAGAACTGTGATAAATATGATAGAAGAACCGATGGATGGAGGAATGTTACCCAAGGCTATACAATCAATTTTTACTACTTCTCGATCGGAATTATTACGGGCAACTGCTAATTTTATTGTTGCGGCTATTAAGTCTCAGGAAGTGGAACCACAAGATATTGTGGTGATTGCTCCTGGTTTAGATGCGATCGCCCATTATACTTTAACTAGAATTCTTGCTTATAATCATATTTCTGTCACAACTCTTAATGACCAACGCCCCTTAGTTAGTTCTCCCCATATTCGCGCTTTACTTACTCTTTTGGCTTTTATTTATCCAGGTTTAGGGCGTTTAATCGATCGAAATTCTGTGGCGGAAATGTTAGTTATATTAAGCGCCAAAATATCTATTAAAAATATTACCGCAGCAACTTCTATACAGGCAGCAGAATTATCTAATTTTAATGCAAATCCTATGCAGTTTACTCCGGTTATAGATCCTGTCAGGGCAGGTTTATTAGCAGACTATTGTTATGTACCAAATTTAGATCAACCTGATTTAGTTTCTGTTGATGCTTTTCCCCGGTGGGATAGATTAGGATATCGGGTGACAAATGCTTATCAAGAAATTTTAAACTGGATAAAAAGTCAACGTCAGCAGTTAGAAAAGGATAAAAATAGTAATCCTGTAGCTGTTTTATATAGCGCTATGCAGCAATTTTTATGGAATGGTAGTAATATTCCTTATGACCAATTGGCGGCTTTGCGCGAGTTAATTGAAACTGCCGAAAGTTATTGGCAAATTGACCATAGATTACGGGAAGTTGAAGAAATAAACCTTTCGGTTTATGATACGGTTGGGGAATTTATCCAAATGTTACGACAGGGAACTGTAACTGCTAATCCTTATCCTATTCGTCCGATCGGTACTGCTGCTAATTGTGTTACTTTAGCTAATATTTTTCAATACCGTTCTAGTCGAAAATTTCATAAGTGGCAATTTTGGTTAGATGTTGGTTCTCCTTTGTGGTCCCAAGGTGGTGCGGCTACTCTTTTTGCTGCTCCTTTGTTTATTAAAGATTGGTCGGGAAGTGTTTGGAATATGGAGGATGCGATCGCGGCTGACTCCCAACGATTACAAAATATTTTATTAGATTTGTTGGCAAGAACTGAGGAAAGAGTTTTTCTCTGTTATAGTGATTTATCTGTTAGTGGTCAAGAACAAACTGGACCGCTTTTAGGTTTGGTGAATTCGTCTGTGAATTTGGAAATATAATTTTTTCTGTTAGCTAGGAAATCAAATCTAATGAGCAAATTTTTTTGTCTCCTAATACCAATATTTTATATTTGTTTAACATAGTAATAACGGGACTTAAACAAAAAAACCGAGCTAAATAAGTTATAATGCTTGAATAGCA
>CAWUOF010000451.1:0-4013 GCA_963923765.1 uncultured bacterium
AAACCTGTAGCCCCGATTTTTTCCCAGGCAAAACCTAACAATTCCCCAGCTAATAGTACTCCCACCAGGCCAAACCAGAGAAACCAACCAAAAACCCCGCCAACAACCCCGCCAACAACCCCGCCAACACCTACACCGCCCACAATTACTGTACCTCCTACTATACCCAGTAGCGAGCAACAAGCCGAACCCAGTGTATTAGTAGCAGAAGTATTAGTAAAAGGAGTAGAAGGGGAATTACAAAATATAGTCTTTAAAACTATTCGCATTCAGCCCGGACGCACTACAACTCGATCGCAGCTGCAAGAAGACGTGCAAGCTATTTTAGCCACAGGATATTTTGCCAATGTCAAAGCAACACCAGAAGATACTCCACTAGGTGTGAGAGTAAGCTTTGAAGTAACTCCTTTCCCAGCACTACAAGCAGTAAAAGTACAAGGCGCAACAATTTTACCCCAAAGCGTCATAGACAGCAGCTTTCAAGAAAATTATGGCAAGCCATTAAATCTAAAAGACTTGCAAGAAGGCATAAAAAAAATCAACAAATGGTATCAAGATAAAGGGTATGTTTTAGCACAAATAGTTAATGCTGATGCTCCCAAAATCTCAGAAAATGGCACGGTCACCTTAGAAATAGCAGAAGGAATAGTCGAAGATATTCAAGTTCGCTTTTTAAACAAAGAAGGCGAAGAAACAGATAGCAAAGGTCAACCAATAAAAGGTAACACCCGCCCCTTTATCATCACTCGTGAATTACAACTAAAACCAGGTCAAGTATTCAACCGCAGCGTAGTCGAAAAAGATTTACAACGAGTGTTTGGTTTAGGCATATTTGAAGATGTGCGACTATCTTTAAACCCCGGTCAAGACCCCCGCAAAGTAGTAGCCGTAGTAAACGTAATTGAAAAAAGTACCGGTTCTATAGGAGCCGGGGCAGGTATTAGCTCCTCTACCGGTTTATTTGGTACCGTCAGTTATCAACAACAAAACTTAGGAGGAAATAATCAAAAATTAGGAGCAGAATTACAAATTGCAGAACGGGGAACATTATTTAATGTAAACTTTACAGATCCTTGGATAGCAGGAGATACTAATCGAACTTCCTATAGTGTAAACTTGTTTAGACGCCGTGCAATTTCCTTAGTTTTTGATGGTGGCAAACCAGAAGTAAACTTACCCAATGGAGATCAAGCTAGAGTTGAACGTTTGGGTGGAAGTGTGAATTTTAGTCGCCCGATCGGAGCAGATTTATTAAATCCAGAATGGCGAGCTTCTGTAGGTGTAGAATATCAAAGAGTTTCCATTAGTGATAGTGGCGGTAGACAAAGAACAGTAGATGAACTAGGCAATCAGTTAAGTTTTAGTCGTACCGGTCAAGATGATTTGTTATTTTTACAAATGTCAGCAGTGCGCGATCGCCGTAACGATCCATTACGTCCAACTAGAGGAGATTTTCTCAGATTTAGTGCAGAACAAACACTACCTGTAGGTTCTGGAAATATATTACTAAGTAGACTACGTAGCAGCTATAGCTATTATTTACCATTACAATTTCTGAAATTTGGTAAAGGATCGCAAACTTTAGCTCTTAACTTCCAAGCAGGTACCGCGATCGGAGATTTACCCCCCTACGAAGCTTTTGCACTAGGTGGTAGTAACTCCGTGCGAGGATACGGTGAAGGCGACTTAGGTAGCGGTCGTAGTTTTGTACAAGCAACGGCTGAATATCGCTTTCCCTTATTCTCCTTTATTGGCGGCGCATTATTTCTGGATGCAGGTAGCGATCTTGGCACCGGTTCTAGTGTTCCTGGAAATCCTGCCGGCATTCGTGGTAAACCTGGAAGTGGTTTAGGTTATGGTTTAGGTGTTCGCATTCAATCGCCTTTAGGTCCGATTAGAATTGATTTCGGTATTAATGATAAAGGTAGTAATCAAATTCACTTTGGGATTGGAGAAAGATTTTAATGAATGCAGAATTAACCGGAAATAATACTATTGTAGCAAGTAGCAATTCTGGCTATTCAATTCTTCATTCTCAAACCCAAACATTAGCAGCAGAAATTAGTTTATCTGGAGTAGGTTTACATAGTGGAGTTATTACTAATGTAAGGTTACTCCCTGCTAATGTTGGTGAAGGAAGATATTTTGTTAGGGTTGATTTACCGACAAAACCGATAATTAAAGCTGATGTAGCTTCAGTTAGAAAAACCCAATTATCTACAGAATTAAGTAATGATGATGAAGATACTGGGGTAAGAACCGTTGAACACTTGCTGGCTGCTTTAGCTGGTATGGGTGTAGATAATGCCAGAATAGAGGTAGATGGGCCAGAATTACCTTTGCTGGATGGTTCAGCCCAAGTTTGGGTAGAGGCGATCGCCCGTGTCGGAGTTATTAGTCAGGAAAATTTATCACCCAATTCGCCAGGGCCAATTATTACAGAGCCTATTTGGATACGCCAAGGTGATGCTTTTGTTGCAGCTATTCCTGCCCCAATACTTTGCTTTACCTACGGAATAGATTTTGATTTATCTGCTATTGGTAAACAGTGGCATACCTGGCATCCCGATCGCGAAAATTTTGCTGGGGAAATTGCCCCAGCCCGGACCTTTGGTTTAGCCCACCAAATCGACCAATTACGGGCCGCCGGGTTAATTAAAGGTGGTAGTTTAGAAAATGCCCTAGTTTGTGATGCCCAGGGATGGATTAATCCGCCTTTACGGTTTGAAAATGAGCCAGTACGTCATAAAATTTTAGACTTAGTAGGCGATCTTAGTTTGCTGGGATATTTTCCCCAGGCTCATTTTTTAGCCTATAAAGCTAGTCATAGTCTGCACGTGCAACTTGCTGGCGAACTGCGATCGAAACATCATCAATAAGAGATAAAGTTAAAAACGGGTGTATTTCTATCATAAAAAACTGTTGTTGCGCTTTAGCGCTCTTCTGGGACTATGCCCCAAAATTATAGATATTTGCATAGTTAAAAACTTCTTTTTTTGTCAGAGATGCACCCTTAACAACTAACTGTTCTCTTTTCTCTTAGCCTTGATATTGCTTAATTTAAACATCTATGTCCACCCTGACAGAAATCAATACCCCATCTAATACTGACATTTCCACCTCGGAAACTGCTAGTCCGGTTGCTAATACCACAGTAACTCCTGTTATTTTTACTGTGGAAGATATCCAGAAAATGCTGCCACACCGATATCCTTTTGCTTTGGTAGATCGCATTATTGACTATATACCAGGTAAACAGGCTACTGGAATTAAAAACGTTACTTTTAATGAACCGCATTTTCAAGGCCATTTTCCCGGACGCCCAATTATGCCTGGGGTGTTGATTGTAGAGGCAATGGCCCAAGTAGGGGGAGTAGTGTTAACTCAAATGCCAGATATCGAACACGGTTTGTGTATGTTTGCTGGTATTGATAAAGTCCGTTTTCGTCGTCCCGTAGTACCCGGCGATCGGCTAGTAATGACAGTGGAATTATTATCTATTAAACGTCGTCGTTTCGGAAAAATGCAAGGCCGCGCCGAAGTCGATGGAAAATTGGTAACAGAAGGAGAATTAATGTTTTCGATCGTAGATTAATAATAATTACGATTAAATAATAGGTAATCAGTAATTCTAAAAAATAAACCTGTAAAGTTTAATAGCTAAAATTATTTGCCCATCTTTACAGATTACTGATTACTTATTATGAAAACCTAATTTTATTAAATAATAGACATTAAACAGCATCTAAATTAGGTATTTTATCACAGGAAACTAAAAAGCCTAGAATGTAGTCTATATTATCAAAATCCAGATTTTCTATTATTATATTAGAAAATAGGAGGCATTTTTCCTGTGTAAAAAACCCATTGTTGTGCTGTCTTAGCCATAATGAGACTATGAATAAAAATATAATTATTTCTCATAGTTAAAATAAGTTTTTCTTAACAAAGACACTCGGAAAAAATAGGTTGATAAAATTGGCAACAACCTATTAAATGTAAACTAACAAATC
>CAWUOF010000452.1:0-4009 GCA_963923765.1 uncultured bacterium
TATTAAAATAATGACAAAAATTATAATCAGGAATACAAGAAACTATCAAATTTATTTGATTTTCAGATAATTGATTTTCAGATACTTGATTTTCATTTATCGGCAAATCATTATTACTTATATATTTTGGATAAGTTACATATTTGTTAGGCATGATATTATTAACATTTTCTGCATAAATTAATCTTTGAGTTTCCTGTATAAAACCATATTTTTCTTGATTAATTATCTCTAAATCCTTAGAATTATTATCAAATAATATCTCAGGAACTATAACAATTTTATCTTGATTAAATTCTAAAGCTACCGCTTGTTGCAAAGCATTTGCCAGTAAAGGAATACTACACAAAATCAAAATTACTAAAGCTATTCGTAATTGTTTAATACCTCCATCAGATATTTTTTTATCCTTGCCTATAGATGTTAAAGTACCAATTAATAATACAATAGATAAACCTAAAGGTTTAAGGGGAAAAGAAATAATAGACCAGACAGCAGCAAAAGCCAGTTGAGTTTGTTGTTGAAATATAGCAATTATTAAACCTACCACTACTAAACCGATCGTCCAGGTTAAATAAGTAACATAAGCATTGGGAAAGCTATCTTTTAGTAATCGTACTAAGATAATAATAGTTATTATCAGAAATAAAACCCCACTAAGCGATTCAAACATAGCTTTTTTATCGATTTAAATTTGTATTTATAGGATATCAAACGGGATCTATATAGAAATTAAGTAATTTTGACCCTAAAATAAATTTATATGGTACATACAACACAATATTTGAGATAATCAGAGTTTAAACCTGTGCAGCACCCTATTGATTAGGCTATTTTCATAAATCCTAACATATTAATTTTGGCAAATATCAGATAATTTAATTAAACCATTACCATACAGACCAGAAAAAAGTCAGAATAGGGATAATATAGTAGAAAAAAATAGACTGCTATATTATCCTCTGCAATATATTATTTAGCGTTGTCTTCGTTTTATTTCCGCTTCAATTGCCTGAATCACTGTTTGAATTACCTGCACCCGCGCATAATATTTATCATTAGCAGCTATGACAGTCCAAGGGGCTTGAGGAGTACTAGTGCGTTGAATAGCTTGATTGATTGCCACCTCATAAAGCGGCCATTTTTCACGATTGCGCCAATCTTCCGAAGTTAGTTTATGTTCCTTAAACTGATTAGTTTGGCGTTCCGTAAAGCGATTTAATTGCTCTTCTTGACTAATATGTAACCAGAATTTAACTAAAACATATCCAGCAGTGGTTAATTGCTCTTCAAACTCATTAATTTCTCGATAGGCATTACGCCATTCTGTTTCTGTAGCAAAACCTTCTACCCTTTCTACCAAAACCCGACCGTACCAACTGCGATCGAAAATACCAATAGTTTGAGCAGTAGGCAAACGCCGCCAAAATCGCCATAAATAATGATGTTCTTTTTCTTCATCTGTAGGCGCACCAAAAGGATGAACTACATAACTGCGAGGGTCAAGAACATCTGTTAAACGTTTAATAGCGCCACCCTTACCAGCAGCATCCCAGCCTTCAAACAAAACTAAAACGGGAATATGATAATTATGAATACTTAACTGCAATTCTCGCAGGCGTACCTGTTCTTTTCGCAACTGTTTTTTATATTGATCACGAGATAAAGCTTTAGTTAAATCAACTTGAGCTAAAAAATCAGGTTCCGTAGGTTCTAAAGATTCTTGGGGCGGTAAACTAGGGGCAGGTGTAAAAGTATGCAGGCGATCGAGAGCCTCGGTAATAGTTGTAGTCATTTTAGTTAAAACCTTCACCCTAGCCCAACGTTGACAATCTCCCTCTACCAAAGTCCAAGTAGCCGCACCAGTACCAGTATAAATTAACATTTCCTCTGCAAAAGCAGCATATTTTTGATAATTTTTAGCCTGATGCCAATCTTCGGGACGTACTCGCCAAGCCGCTAACTCATCCTCACCATATTTTTTTAATCGTCTTTTTAATTCCTTGTCGCTTAAATGAATCCAAAATTTAGCAATAGCTGCGCCATCATCCACCATCTGGCGTTCAAAAGCATTAATTTGTCGCATTAGCATCGGCAAACGAGCTTCTGGTAAACGTTCAAATAATCTATCTTCTAAAACATGAGTGTACCAACTATGGTAAAAAAAACTGATATTACCCCGCGCCGGAATTCGCTGCCAAAACCGCCATAAAAAAGGGTAAAGTTGCTCTTCGGGACTAGCAGGCCAAATGGGATGCACGGCAAAACCACGTGGATCCATATAGCCAATCATTTTTTTTACTAAAGCACCTTTACCGGCAGCCGCCCAACCTTCTAAAACTACAATTACTGGTAATTTTTTATCCCAACAATCTTGTTGTAGCGATCGCAAATGTTGCATCAAAGCTTCTATCTTAGATCGATAAGTATCTTTATCGAGAGAAATATTTAAATCAAGAGTTTCTAGCATTTTGGATTTTTCCTCTGTAAAATTTTTCTGATAGGGAATATCTATATTTTCCCGACAAAATTTAATTTTTTATATTTTTCTGTAGGTAGATACATTAACAAATCTTTAATTTAATCTTGATATATTTGCTTTGCCATAACTTAAATTAAGTTAAAAAATCGCTATATTAGATTTCATATTACATTTTGCTCCTAAATCTGCTAAAACCAGAGTTTTTAAATTGCCCGGACTTGCCAGCCTAAAATTTTTCCATAAAAACCCGGTTGATTTGATTTTAGTCAGAATGATGCAAGATGTAATTTATTACCAAAATAAAATTCAAATAGGTATCTATTGTGTCCTCAGAAAAAACTACCATTTTAGTGACAGGAGGAGCCGGATATATTGGCTCTCATGCCGTATTAGCCCTGAAAAATGCAGGCTATGATGTCATAATTTTAGACAACCTAGTATATGGCCATCAAGATATTGTTGAACAAGTACTCAATGTCAAACTGATAGTCGGTGATACCTGCGATCGAGCATTGCTAGATCACTTATTTGCTACCCACAACATCGCCGGAGTTATGCACTTTGCCGCCTACGCTTATGTAGGGGAGTCAGTTACAGAACCCGCTAAATACTACCGTAATAACGTTATCGGCACCTTAACGTTATTAGAAGCGATGGTAGCCGCTTCTGTGAAAAACTTTGTTTTTTCTTCCACTTGTGCTACCTACGGCATCCCTAATGAAATACCTATCCCAGAAAATCACCCCCAAAATCCCATTAATCCCTATGGTGCAACTAAATTAATGGTAGAACGGATGCTGGCAGATTTTGATACTGCTTATAATTTTAAATCTGTGAGTTTCCGCTATTTTAACGCTGCTGGGGCTAATCCCGCAGGTTTGTTAGGAGAAGATCACAATCCAGAAACCCATCTTATCCCCTTAATTTTATTTGCTGCTATGGGTAAACGGGAATCAATAGCTATTTTTGGTACCGACTACCCTACCCCAGATGGTACCTGTATTCGTGATTATATCCATGTTAATGATTTGGCTACAGCCCATATTTTGGGTATGGAATATTTATTACAGGGTGGTAAAACTGATGCTTTTAATTTAGGTAATGGTCTGGGGTTTTCTGTTAAACAAGTAATTGATGCAGCCAGAGAAGTAACCGGCCAAGAAATTAAAGTAGTGGAATGCGATCGACGTCCCGGCGATCCTCCCTATCTAGTAGGTACTAGCGAAAAAGCCCGACAAATTCTGGGCTGGACTCCCCAATATCCAGATATTAAAGATATTGTCACCCATGCATGGCAATGGCATCAAAAACGACACAATTAGGTTTATAAATTTTTTAATCTTCAGTCTATTAAAATAGACTTTTCCTATTAGCCAGGGGTTAAAACTCCTGGCGGTATTATGTATTTATGTCAAATACTCATCTAAATTACAATAGTAGTAAATATTAATTAAGCAAGATTTTCTAACTATTAGGTATAGGTTATGGGGCTGTCTCTTATACACATCTGACGCTGCCGACGATACT
>CAWUOF010000453.1:0-3996 GCA_963923765.1 uncultured bacterium
ACCAAATTTAGCTAACACTTCCCAGCGTAGTGCTGAAGATGTTATTTCTCAAAGCAACATTTTACAAACACAAAATTTAAACCTGTCCCAGATAAACTCGCAAAATAATATTAAAAGCAATTATAACCAACCTATTTGGCCAAATATTGAAGTAAATAATACCGAAGAAAATACAATAGAAGATACAATGGGGCAAGTTACCTCTGTTTCCCAATTAACAGATGTTCGCCCCACAGATTGGGCTTTTCAAGCACTACAAAATCTCGTAGAACGTTACGGCTGTATAGCTGGATATCCAGACCGCACTTTTCGTGGTAATCGTACAATAACTCGTTATGAATTTGCAGCAGGATTAAATGCCTGTTTAGAAAAAATAAATCAATTAATTTCCCAAAAAAATAATAATATCACTACCGCCGATTTAGAAAAATTGCGGAAACTGCAAGAAGAATTTGCTAAAGAACTTGCAACTTTCAAAAGTAAAGTAGATTCCCTAGAATCTCGCACAACAGTAATAGAAGAAAATCGCTTTGCTCCAATTACCAAACTTAAAGGTGAAGTAAATTTTGCTTTACGCAATTCTTTTGGTGGTGATAATGTTTTTAATTCTTTTACCAACGATAAAATTTTAGCTAATTCTAGTGCTGTTTTACAGTACACGGCACGTCTTGATTTTCTCACCAGTTTCACCGGTCAAGATCAATTAACTGTTCGTTTGGGTGCTGGAAATGTAGGATCTTTATTTTCAAGCCAGAAACTTAATTTTATACCAATTTCTTCAGGACTTGAAGATGATGAAACCGATGATGTGGATGATTTTGAAGAATATTTAATAGAATTAGGTCCAACAAAAGGGCCGCGTATTGCTTCTAATGATATTCGCTTGCGTCAGTTAAGTTACAGGTTGCCTTTTGCTGGCAAAAAAGGCAGAATTAACATCTTTGCCAGTGGTGGTAGCCATGCCCTTTATGCTGATAAGATTACCCAAAACCGTACTAACCCTATTTATAAAATTACTTCTGCATCTGCTGGCTTGGGTGTAAATTACAAGTTCAATAAATACTTTAAATTTGATGCGGGTTATTTATCTCAAAATGCTAATAATCCTACGGATTTTAATGGTTTGTTTTCTGGTCAATATTCAACTTTGGCACAGTTAGTCTTTGAACCTAGTAAAAAATTACGTTTCGGTTTAACTTATATTCATACTTACGCGCCAGATTCCACCAGGTTTAGGTTTGGTGATGTTGGCAATATTCTTAATAATCTTGATAATATTACCACACCAAATTCTCTATCTAGTAATTCTTATGGTATTGCTGGCTCTTGGCGATTGAGTAGTCGATTTACTATGGGTGCTTGGGGTAGTTTAACTCAAGTTAATTTTCATGAAAATGAAGCTAAGGGAGATATTTGGAATTATGGTGTGGTGTTTTCTTTCCCAAACCTGGGCAAGGAAGGTAATTTAGGAGTGATTGAAGTAGGGGTAGATCCAACATTACGAGGTTTCCGAGTTGGTAATTCTTATCGTTCCCTAGTAACAAGAGATGAAATATTATATGTGGATGCTGGTTATAAATATGTAATCACAGATAATATTGCTATTGAACCTCGTCTAGTTTGGCTACCTGCGTTATTCCAAGATCGCTATAATGATGATGTTTTTATCGGTACTATTAAAACTACTTTTAAGTTCTAAGTTATCGATAGATTTAAACAATATAAATTAGTCAGTAATTTTGTATAATTATTGACTAATTTTCGGTTAATTCAGAATTTTATTTTCTGGGTTAAATTTCAAATTTGTAAAAAAATTTTTTAAAAAATAGTTGTTACCCTATCATTGCCTTTTATAGAATAGGTTTTTAAACTTATATATTTGTTTTCTTTAAAATATTATTTTTTTGCAAATATCAAATGCACCCCATTCTTGCTTATTTGACAATAATTTTACTTAAATATTATATCTGATCCACTCTAAAAATTAATTTAGGTGAGATGGTACAAAATTATTACTAAAATCCTTTTTTAATAAATTAAAAATTTTTCCGAAGTTTCCCTGTTAATTTAACAGGATTTTCTCCAGATATACTTTTTTATTAATTATTGTAATTTAATTATGTCCTAGATCAGCAACATAGATACCTTATATATTTAATAAAAATTATTTATTTTTTATAAAAATATAGGAATTCCTTAATATATTTAGGTCAATTACTATAATTTTCTGTGCTTTATCTACTACCTGGTAAGCGTTAGTAAGTTGGTATTATCTGAGATATTTGATTTTAATAAAATGCATTTATTAAAAAAAAATATATTTAAAATAATACAATATAAAAATATATGATTTTAGACAATATATTTATGTTTATTGTTATATAATTAACCATAGTGCAACGATATTATTAAGAAAATATCATCTCAGCAAAAATACAGGAGTTCTGGCATGAAAAATATTGGTAGCTTGACAAAACCTCTAGCAATATTAACCATCATCACATCATTAATGGGTATTAATCCAGCTAACGCTGTCATGGCTAATCAAAGTAGATTAAATTCCCAAACTTCACCAACCAATTTAAATACTAATTTGGATAACAATTTAATTGCTCAAAGCAAAACCTGTAAGGTAAATACTCCTAAAGGAGGAGCTTTAAATATTCGAGAAAAAGCTAGTACAAAATCTAAAGTGATTACTGCTTTAAAAAATAAATCTCCTTTTACTTTAAAGGGAGTATCTAAAAATAAACAATGGGCACAGATCTCTACAAGACGAGGAAAAACTGGTTGGGTAGTTACCAAGTACATTAAATGTTCTTAAAAAACTAAAAAGTTTTTTTATACAGTACTTTCTTGATATCATACAGATATAGATTTCATTAAACTTTTATATATGTTATTAGAGAAAGTGCTGTATTAATAAAAATTATTAAAAATGCATTTCTACTGGGAAAATACCCCTAAGAAATGCATTGAAAAAATTAATGTGGTTTTTCTCGGACTAAATTAACGTTTTGAGATTATCTTAAGATTTTTATTGATCTTCTTCTCCCGAATCTTCGACATCATCTCCTTCACCTTCACCTTCACCATCAGCGGCTTCTTCTTGATCTTCAGAAGGTTCATCTCCTTCATCTTGAGCTAAAATAATTTGACTGCTATTATGATTGTTGCCAGCTTGAGAAAATGGGTGAGTTTGAGCAGCAGCAGCAGGTTTGCCACCGCAGATAGCCGATAAAGCAACCATTAAGCCAACAATGCCGAGGCGAGATACAAATATTGCACGCAGAATTTTTGCTAAGTTCATCGTATTTCAATCTCCGTTTTTGAGAGGTAAAATTGTGTAGTAGTTTAACTGTTTGTTACCAAAATAGCAACTTAATTTAAAATATAACATAAATTTTTCATTAATTTTAAGATAATTATTTTTAATAATTTTTTAGCTAAATTATAGTATCATCAGTATAAATATGCTATTTTTGAGCTAAATTATATATCTAATTTAGTATAGATATGCTACACTTTTATTATAAAATTAGCCCAAATAAGACTATCTTAGATTCAAAAAAAATATTGGACAAAAGATAATAAATGTTTATGAGTAAATTAATAAAAACCCCAAGATATTATAGGGGTAAATAAAAAGTCTACACAAAATTTAAAACCCAAAATTTTAAAATATTGTTATAGAAAATACATCTTGAAATATTTGTAATAAAAATTAATATAAATAACATGATTTTTAGTTTTATGACATTTTATATTAGATTTTTACTATTGATATAAAGTGTAGTTGAATCTAATTGAAATGTTGTTATAAAAATTTACATTATAAAACTATACAAGTAATACTATATAAAACTTAGAAAAATCAGAAACGATAATTTATGATTATATATGTATGTGAATTATGAAAAATTATAAATGCTGTTTTTAATCAAGTATAAATGCTTGTTATAATAACTACTTAACTAATTATTTTAGACACTATTT
>CAWUOF010000454.1:0-3994 GCA_963923765.1 uncultured bacterium
CCCCGATGTAAAATGGGGTTGTAGTAAGTAAAAAGAACTATAGGAGCTTTGATACTGGGGGTGATTTCCGCTACTATTTCTAAAACGTTTTCTAGTTTGGTTCCTTTTTGTAGCGATCGGGTGGCAGCCGCTTGAATTACTGGGCCGTCGGCTAGGGGATCGGAATAGGGCACTCCTAACTCTATGATGTCGGCTCCGTTACGATCTAAAATTTCTAGGGCTTTAGCTGTGGTGGATAAATCCGGATCTCCTGCGGTGATAAAAGGGATAAGGGCACATTGGTTATTGGCTCTTAGAGATGCAAAGCAATCAGAAATACTCATTTGTTGTTTTTGGGTAATGATCAATTTTTGAAAGTAAGTAGCTACGTTTTATAATCTATGCTAATTTATGCTAATATATGTTCATATATGTATAAAAAAAATATTATTCAATATCAGCAAAACATCTAAAATTTTAGGCACTTTTCTATATTTGTCTGAAATGCCTACCGATTATCTTGTCTAGCCAATTTAAAATTATCCCCTTTGTTTGATACTCAAGAAAATACTAAAGCGGTAGATGTGACTATTTTCTGCGCTGTTTCTCAACAACTCTTTTATTAGTCTTGATTGATTTGTGGTCAAAACTAGGATTGTTCATAGATTTTTCCCTCTGTGTTGGTAGCTTTACGACAACTAATAATCATACTAATGCTTCTGGGATTAATTGAGTTAAGCCTGATATCCAACCTACTATTGGCATAAATAATTAATTGTAAAGGTTAGGGCTTTCTTTAGCTTTGTATATTTGAATTGTATATTTGCCCCCATTTTCCCACAATTCCCCCCTGGAAATTCCCCCGTATATAGTGGATGTCACCACTATATACAGAAGATATATTTATTTTTCGCTGTTTGCTTGTGATTCAGCTTTTTCTGCTGCTATTTCAGCTTGTAGTTTGGCTAGTTCCTCTGGGGTCATTTCTTCCAGCCGCTTTTGTAAGACTGCTTCTTCATAGTCTTTTAATTGCTGGTTATAAGTCATATTTTGAGTTAATGCTCGCAATAAATAGCTGAGTAGCCAGCCCACTAAAGCGCCAACAAGCAGTACTTGACTCCAAATACCAGCATTTATGCTATCTAGTCCTGCTAGTTGTAATACTAGATAAGCTAATCCTCCGGCAACAAAAACACCGAAACCTATTCCCAAAGCGTCAATACGTCGCATGAAAGTATTTTGTCCTTGGGTTAACTAGCAATTTCTCGGCGTTGGGGGCGGAAATTTAAAAATGGGGCTAAAAGTATCATTCCAGGGAAAAAGAAGAATACTAAAAAGTACATGAAAGCCCGCTCAAAGGAACTAACTATGTACCAACGTTTTTGCAGATAAATATATAAGCCAAAGGGAACTACTACAAGGTATGTCCCAGCTAAGATGAGATATAGCAGTGCAACGACCATAGGTTTTTTTATCCAGAAAAACTACTGAAGCAAGGACGATCGCGATCGGTACATGGTCATTTTATTAATGGCCAAGAGAGTTTAACCTTTTTTCCCGCTAGAAATTTATGGGACTAAAGCCGCTAAATGCCCGATATACCACGCTTTTATATTCTACAGCTTGCTGTTTTGATTGGGCAAAATGGGCGATGGAAAAAAATTTTGAAAAATTTTCTAAAAAATCCTAATTATCTAGTTGCATAAAATCTCAATTAATGGTGAAATATATTATGGATGTTTCGGAAGTGGTGACACGAACCTAAGCATCTCATCAAAAACTGGGGGCGTGGCGGAATGGTAGACGCTACGGACTTAGATAATTGAGCCTTGATGGAGAAATCTTTCAAGTGGATGCTCTCAAATTCAGGGAAACCTAAATCTATAAATTATAGATATGGCAATCCTGAGCCAAGCCGAATTTTCGGAAGGTGCAGAGACTCGACGGGAGCTACCCTAACGTTTAGCCGAGGGTAAAGGGAGAGTCCAATTCTCAAAACCATGTATGGTAGTAGTGAAAACTGCAAGAGAATGAAAATCCGTTGACTGTAAAAAGGTCGTGAGAGTTCGAGTCTCTCTGCCCCCATATACCTAAAAGGTTATATATTTATATATAAGCTTAAATATCGCTCATGGCTATTAATATAGTGGAAAATATGGGCGAATATTATTAGATTTTATTAAATAATTGGGAAAATTGGGCGATCGCACATCAAGTTGTGGTTGCCTCGTTTTTGCCATTAAACTATTCCACATCATAATTAAAATTTTTAATGGTTATTTTTGTCGCTATTGAAATAGGAATGCTGTAAATAGGATGATGCTTGGTAAAGGTCTATTTTTTGAGAAGCTCGATCGCATAATTGGTAAATTAGGAAGCAAAATATGGCAAGTTTTCCCTGGGACACTCAACCTGATGCAGAAATAAATACACCAGCAATAAATACACAATCTTCAAATCCAGAAAAAATCGATCGCGCCATGATGCAAAGGTGTATCCAATTGGCTCGCCTGGGATGGGGCAAAACTGCCCCTAATCCCCTTGTGGGTGCGGTAGTTGTCAACAAAGAAGGCAAAATTATCGGAGAAGGTTTTCATCCCCAAGCGGGTCAGCCCCATGCCGAGATTTTTGCCCTCCGGGAAGCTGGAGAATTGGCTAGAGGTGCTACTATTTATGTGAATTTGGAACCCTGTAATCATTATGGCAGAACTCCCCCCTGCTCAGAAGCTTTGGTACAAGCTGGAGTAGCTAGGGTGGTAGTTGGTATGGTGGACCCTAACCCCTTAGTAGCTGGGGGTGGTATTCAACGACTGCAACAAGCGGGAATAGAAGTAGTAGTAGGTGTGGAAGAAGCAGCTTGCCGTAAACTAAATGAAGCTTTTATCCATCGGATTTTATATAAACGTCCTTTTGGTATTTATAAATATGCTATGACTTTAGATGGCAAAATAGCTACTAGCACAGGCCATAGTAATTGGGTTTCTGGGGAAGAGGCTCGCAATGAGGTGCATCATTTACGGGTAGGATGCGATGCTGTTATCGTTGGTGGTAATACTGTTATCTCTGATAATCCTCTGCTAACTAATCATCATACTGATACCCATAATCCTTTACGAGTGGTGATGAGTCGTAGTTTAAATTTGCCGGAAAATGCTCATTTATGGGATACTTCCGAGGTACCTACGTTAGTTTTTACTGAGCCTAATGCTGCTCCGGATTTTCAAAGGATGCTGGAGAAAAAGGCTGTGGCTGTGGTGCAATTAGAGCCATTGACCCCTGCTAAAGTTATGGAGTATTTATATAATCAGCAAATGTTGACAGTACTTTGGGAATGTGGGGGTAAATTAGCAGCAAGGGCGATCGCAGAAGGATCCGTCCAAAAAATTTGGGCTTTTATTGCACCAAAAATTGTCGGTGGTGTAAATGCGCCTTCTCCTGTGGGGGATTTGGGCTTGGTGAATATGACTGAGGCGTTAAATTTGGAAAGGGTTAGTTGGCGATCGATAGGCGCGGATTATTTAGTTGAAGGGTATTTGCCTTTGCCAGAACCTAGCAGGTTTAACCATTAAATTTTATCGCAAAAAAAGGAGAATAGGAAAAAATTTCTTTATCATCTAGGTTTTTATGTAGTATTTGTCTTAACTGTTTTGCAATTGCTATAAGTGTTACAACTTAGGCATGATTACACTGAAATTAATTTTTAGGGTGCGTCAGATATAATATTTGAGGGCGATAATTACTGTGTCAGACGGCGCACTTTATTAAGTGTAGCATTTGCGTAATGGGTAAAAGTTTAAAATCTGTTGAGATTTATCAGGGGCTTATCGCTGAGAATAATTTACCCAGGTAAAAATAAAGATATTCAAAAGATTTGTAGTAATTTAAAAGCCAGCTTAACTGGGGGTTAAATTTTCTGGGAAGTTTCCAGAAAATATGCTATAGCAGTAGCTATAACGATTAGTACAAATACTGATTTGAAAATATATATGGGGAAATTTTTTCCTCCCTGTTCCCT
>CAWUOF010000455.1:0-3984 GCA_963923765.1 uncultured bacterium
CCAATAGTTTTATAATCCCATTAGAGAAATCTTTATTATCCTCTGGTATAGCTAAATAGCTGGTGATATTTGAAGGAATAATTTTCTAATTTTTTTGATATTTAAATATGTATAAATTATAAATTTATTTGACTTGATAAGTTTTGTCCCACATTTCTACAAATAATGAAGCTGTATTTTTTTGTTTCAATTCTTTAAATTGTTTTTTACTATTGATAACATTTGCGATTCTAAGTTGTGTATCATCGCTCAATTGAATAATTAAATTAGCCATCTCAGGAATGTTAAGTGGATCGAAAAGAAACCGGGAATCCCCTATAGTTTCAGGCAGAGAAGTGACGGAAGAGCAAATAACAGGTACTTCCAAAGACATTGCTTCTAACAGTGGAAAACTGCCAGCTTCATATAAAGTGGGTATTACCACCATTGAACAATTTTTGTAAAGCCAATATAATTCTTTTTCTGGAACGATGTCTAAAAAATGAATTTGATCAGAAATTTGGGATTGTTTAAGATAATTTTCTATAACAGGAAAAAAATCTGGATTTTTGCGACCTGTACATACTAAATGAATTAAGCGGTGAAATTTATTGTTGATAGTTTCGATTGCATGTATTAGAGAAAGATGATTTTTATGTTGCCATGTTTGAGCAGGATATAGAATAAATTCTTTGGGTAAATGTGCAAATTTTTTCTGATATTTTACATTATCTTCCCAAGTAGGTTTATCTAATAAAATTGTTTGATATGGAAGCGGACAAACATAGATTTTACTTTCTGGCATACGAAAATATTTAATTAAATCTTGTTTAATATGGTCAAAGGAAACAACTATTGCGCTAGAATTTTCTAGTGCTTTCAGATAGTTGATTGCTCGATAGCATCGTTCTTGAGGAGTAAAAAATTCAGGAAAATGTATTTCTTGTACATCATGCATAGTTACTACAAAGGGGTAGGGAAAATGAGATAATAAAGGTGCAGTTTGATAGGGAACATGAAGTATTTGAATATCTAAAGATGCGAACCAACGAAACCAAGGATTTAGATATTTTAAACCATCTATACTAAAATTTATTTTACCCAAAATCAGGGAAATTAAATTACTAAATTTACTCAAGCTTCTATCTAATAAGCCGAATTGTTTTGGTATCAAGCATATTTCCCCTTTAATTTGATACTTATCCAACAAATTTAGACAATTTTTTTCAACTTCTGGATAACATAAAATTAGCAGATTAATATTTAAATGATTATTCTGACTCAGCAGCAGTTCAAGCAAGCGCCAAGCATAAGAGCCGACGCCTCCTGATTTGATATCTCCATTGCCTAGCCAGTACCCGATTTTCATTGTAAATCTCCTTTGGAAAAAATATTTTTATACAGTACAATATTGTCATTAGAAACATCTGTTCGTAAAAATTGAAAACCTAATGACATATAAAGATTTTTAGCTCTGATATTTTCTGGATGAACTTTCAAAAGAAGTCGATGGTAATCATTAAATTTACAAAAGCATTCAGCATGAATTATACTAAAACGAGCTAATCCTTTACCACTATATTTATGAGAAATAAACACCCCATACATAGGCTCTTTATATCCTTCATCAAGCCCTCTTAACATATAAAAACCAACTAATTCAGATCTGCCTTCATAAGAATCTAACTCGATGCCAAAAAAGCAATCTTTATTTGTTTTTTCCAAAATTTTAAAGAGTGTAGTAGGTTGAAAATTAAAAGGATGAAAATATTTGGTGTATTGGGCTGGGCTAGTCAACAATAAATGGGACAGATCGTGACAAGCATCAGTAGTTAGCAATTTAACTTTAAGGTAGGATGAATTCATGTTCTGTTTTAAACTTTATATTTTGCTGTACTTGACAATTTTTCAAGCAGTCGCAGATATATCTTATCTGCTTATCTGTTAAATTGGGATAGCTAGGAAGATTAATACCCCGCCAGCCTATATTTTCAGCAATTTGGTGGCGTTGATATTTTTGAGAATACATAGGCATCGTATGAACTGGATAGAAGACAGGTCGAGTTTCGATTCCCGCCTCAGCCAAATACTTTCTAATTAGATCTCGATGATTGTTAGAACCAACCAAAATTGATACCATCCAATAAGAATGATAAACATTTGTACTTTCTGGATGCACTTGAAAATCACTATCAGATAATAATTCTTTATAAAGATTTGCAATGTGGCGTTTTTTAGTGATAATTTCGTTAATCTGTTCTAATTGAGCCATGCCTATAGCAGCGCAAATATTAGTCATACGATAGTTGTAGCCAATAATATCATGCCAGTATTCCCGATACTTAGCCAGACCTTGACCCTTAAAGTGTACGAGACGATCGAAAATAGTTTGATCATTGGTAATAACCATTCCACCTTCACCAGTTGTAATGGTCTTATTGCCATAGAAACTAAAGGTTGCTACGTCACCAAAAGTACCTACATACTGATTTTTATAGCGAGAACCAATCGCTTCTGCACAATCTTCAATCAGAAACAAATTATATTCATCAGCTATTTCTTTTAAAGCTGACATATCGCACGGGTGTCCGTAAAGATGCACCGCTAAAATAGCTTTTGTTCGTTCCGTAATACGTTTGCGAACCTCTTGATGATTCATTTGCCATGTATCAGCAATAGAATCTACAAAAACAGGAGTAGCACCTGCGTAAACTATTGTATTCACTGAAGCAATGTAGGTAAGAGTTGGAACAATTACCTCATCTCCAAAACTAATACCAAGAGCTAACATAGCTAAATGCAGAGCAACTGTACCATTACAAACTCCTGTAGCGTAACGAATGTTGACGTATTCTGCAAAAGCTTTTTCAAATAAAGAAATATATTTTCCTTTGGAAGAAATCCAGTTAGAATCTAAACATTCGTTAACATATTTTTTTTCATTTCCTGAAAGAAACGGTTGATAGACAGGAATTTGATACATATTAATCACCTTTTTTTTCAAAAACTAGACCACACACACCTATTCCTGGTAATACATCGATTGCGGTAAAATATTTGTAATCTTTAACTATATACCAAGGATCTTTTATAGTTTCTTCTATACCGAATTTAAGCCAACGCTTTTCATATTCTATAAATTTTCCAGGCTGTTTTTCTCCAAATATTTCTATTACACTTGGTTCAATTCCAATAGAGTCATACAGACGACATTTGATGGTGTTAGTATCATAAAATCTTTGAAAAAAATACTTGTTATTTTTTGGTTGATTACCCAGTCCGTAGACATCCTCATCTCTCCACTCTTCATAGTGATATTTTGAGCAGGGTACAGTAATAACTAGTTTTCCTCCTGGTTTCAAGACACGCCACATCTCCTTCATCGCTAGGGAATCTCCCATATCAGAAATATGCTCTATCACGCTAATAGATGTAATTGCATCAAAATAATTATCAGGATAGGGCAGCTTAATTACATCATGTGATGAAAGATTAACTGACACTGAATTTCCTAAAGCTTTGAGATAAACTGCCGTTTCATTTAGATCATTAATATCTGGATTTACGATCTCTAAGTAAAGATCAGGATATTTATGAAGAAGATAGAGTAAAAATAATCTTGGGGAAGAAACATCCAGACATAAATTGCCTAACTTACAGTTTATAGCAGCCAAGGCAAAAGGGAATTCAAAATATCTAACAATACTTACTGGATTGGCTAGTAAAGTTATAAATCGACTAAAATCACCTTTGACTAAAAATTTAAATGACAGTATTCTGCCATAGCTATCAAATTCTTTACCAGAAATATCTGAACCAGCTATAATTCTGAAAATCAGAGATTTGCACAATAAAGTTAAAGTTTTACCAATCAATAGTATTTTTTTTAAAGTATTTTTCATAATTATAAGCAACTAGCTATATTCCACTCACAATTAGCAAAAACACATCCGTAATCCAGACCCTGTCTCTTATACACATCTCCGAGCCCACGAGACCTCTCTA
>CAWUOF010000456.1:0-3978 GCA_963923765.1 uncultured bacterium
TTTTCCACAAAATGCCTATTTTCTACTGATGTTTATCACGATCGTCTATTTGTAATACTATATATCTTGGTTTTATTTATAATGAACAACTTCTAATTATGGATGCAATTAAACTCACTGGAATTAAATGCTATGGGTACATTGGATATTTACCAGAAGAACAAGTACTCGGACAATGGTTTGAACTAGATATTACTCTATCGCTAGACTTATCTAAACCAGGCAAAACAGATGATATTGCTGATACCGTTGATTATCGCAGTATTATCGCTAAAGCAAAAGATTTGGTCAAAACTGCTAAATTTGCCTTACTGGAAAAATTGGCCACTACCATAGCTAAAGTTATCCTCGAAGAACCCCAAATACAGCAAGTTACAATTAAACTTACTAAACTTGCTGCCCCCATACCCGACTATGATGGCAAAATTGCAGTGGAATTAACCAGGAGTAGATATTCTGCTGAATAAATAGGCAATATAAAAGCAAAATTTTTTCGGTGTTTTCAGTATAAGTACTTATTTTCTAAAACTTACCTAAAATTAGCTTGTCAGCTATTAAAATTTTACATTTTGTGGATAAACTACCGAAAATATCACTTTTATTGTAGTTTATTACTATTGAAGTGTATAAATATAAATTGTTCAGGTGGTGCAATAATGCCTATTCCCAATCAACCTTTAAGCTGGCAAGTTAATAAAAATAGACCGTTTTTACCAATCACTTATGACGGGGCGATCGTGGGTTTTTGTGAACCAGAATATGCTTCAGAAATAGTAGATGTTTTGAACGACCAAGAACGCCTAAAAAAAGCTTTAAAAATAGCTTGTTTAGATATAACTAAACGCACTGGTGGCGACGCAAAAAAAGTAGAAGAATTAATGAAAAAATATTTAACAATGGCACAACGACCAAAATATGGAACCCTTGCCATTGCATTTTTACTCCGAGATAGACAAGAAGAACTTGATGTTAGCGATAAAGAATTTGCTAGATTTTGCGACTCTTATAAATTATCTGTGCGAGATATTAAAAGTATTTACGCTGGCCAACATATAGAAGATAGTTTACTAGAACCTATAGCACGTATTTTAGGTAAAACTGTCGCCGAAATTATGGAAGTACGTGATGGCCCTAATAGGGGTGGTGCTACATTTTTCCAAACCTAATTTAATTTTTACAAATTTATTTTCTTGCCTGTCATTAGCTAAAAATTTGACAGGCAAAAAGTCTTAATTATTCCCTTGCATATAGCTTATACATTGCTGCATTTGCTGTTGCATAGTTTCTTTATCTGCATGATAGCGTCGTCCGTGTCCTGGTAGTACCCATTCAAAATCGTAATTAGCTAAATTTTGCATGGATTTTATTTGGTCTTCCCAGGAATACCAACAAAATTTAGAAAAAGCAATTAAATGTCCTAGTGTTTTATTCCAAGCTAGATGATCGCCACTAAAAAGATATTTATTTTTATACAATAAAACTGTATGCCCTTTGGTGTGACCAGGAACCGGAATAATTAACAAATCTGGTTCTAATTCTATTGTTGTCGTTGCTGAAAACTGTATTTCTACATCTTTTGTATCATTAGTTATGTCGTCTTGATGGAGAATTCTTTCACAATTAAAATGCTGTTGAAATTTAGCATGGTCGGCTATATCATCTCGGTGAGTAAGATACATATAGCGAATTTCTCCCATAGTTTCTAATTGCTTAACTAATGGTGGTGTAAACCGAGGCGAATCTATTAAAATATTACCATTCGATCGCACTATCAAATAACTAGCAGCCCCATAAGATTTCTCAGAATGATAACCACAATGATAAATATTATCTGCTACTAAAATTGGTAAAGTTTCTTGCACTTTTTTAATATCCTGCGGTTTTTCTACTGTACCAATAGAAGCTGTCGGACAAGATAAAAGCGCCTGCATAGCTTTTACTTTTTCTGCTACTGTATCTGGTTGATGGTAAACTGCTGATTGTTCTCCAAATCTATCAAATACTGTTGGTGTCATCCAGCGACAAGTATCACAGTCTATACAGGTATTATCAACATAAAAATCACCAATAATATTTTCAGATCTGCGATAGTTAATCTTTGCCATTGTTTAACTCCTGAGAAAATTGGAAAGGGCAGGGGGGCAGGGGGGAAGGAGGATATTAGAGAGATGTTGCACGAAAATAACATTTAGAATTTAGAATGTAGAATTTAGAATGTAGAATTTAGAATAGGGCATTAGGAATAATTGATAAAATTTTAATAAAATATTCATGAACTTGTAAGGGCGGGTTGATAAATTTTGATACTAGACGATAAGATCAATAAACCCGCCCCTGTCTTATCGATTAATTACCAACTAGAAAATTAATCTTTATAAAAATTGTCGCCGCCTGATGGGGAAAAATTGTTTAACTCTTTAGAAAATTGGATAGCAGTAGGGGGAAAATGGGGCAGGGGAGTTGGGCTGTTTTATACTAATGAAAAATTTGAGCATTAGGGATATATAAAAAACTGTTTTCTGGGAGATGTCTTTTTCTGGTTAATAACTTTTCTGGGAAGAAGTTTTTTAATTTTCTGGTGATAATCTAATTATGGGTTTTACTTTTATCTTCTCGTGGTGGTGTAGTTCCTTGGACAATTAAAACAGAACAAGGAGCGTGATGTAATACATAATTACTTACACTTCCCATTAGTATTTCACTTAAAACTTTTCGCCCCCGACGACCGATAACTATTAAATCTGCCCCCCAATTTCTAGCAACATCACAAATCCAAGCACCAGGTTCACCTATTTTATAATCAGATTCAGTGGTAATTCCTTCTTCAAGGGCTTGTTGACGATATTTTTCTAAAGAATTAGTCACTTGCGTAATTTCTTCATGCATCATTTGTTGCTGAATTTTTCGCAGATTCATTCCTCTAACTGGGTCTAATCCTACACCAGTTTCTATTAGGGGAGTAACATCGCCTCCTACATCTAAATCTAAACAGTGAAAGATCATTAATTTTACACCTTTTTTTCTAGCTTGTTCTAAAGCTTGTGCAAAAACTATTGGCGCTAAAGCGGTACGATCGACTGCAACCAAAATTTTTTGAAAACCGGTAGATTTTTTCGCAGAATTTATTTCTTTCATATCTTTTTTAAGTTATCCTTTTTTAGTTGTTACCAAATTTAACTATATTTTTTCGCTGTTGCTTTGTTTGTGGCGAAAAATTTACATTCGTGAGAGTCAAAGAGCTTTAATGTATATGGCCTATCGTAATCCTACTCCCACCGTTGATATTATTATTGAAATGATCGATCGCCCCCATAGACCGATCGTACTCATCGATCGCCACAATGCGCCTTTAGGCTGGGCAATACCTGGCGGTTTTGTTGACTATGGCGAAACTGTAGAAACTGCCGCTAAACGAGAAGCAGAAGAAGAAACCGGTTTAAAAGTGGAATTGATCGAACAATTTCACGTCTATTCTGATCCTAATCGAGATCCGCGTCAGCATACTATGAGTGTAGTTTTTATTGCCACAGCCACCGGCGAACCCCAAGCAGCCGATGATGCCAAAAATTTAGCCATGTTTGCAAGTTGGCAAATACCAGATAATTTGTGTTTTGACCATGCTCGAATTTTGCAAGATTATTGGCGTTATCGCCATTATCATATCAAACCACGAATATTTTAAAATAAGTAAAATAATGTTGTAATATCAGGACTTATATTAAGTCCATTTAAATAACCCTATTTTCTATAGGGGCGAACCTTCATAAGCATTATTCATAGGATTTATCAAAAAAATATTCATATCTTTCTTTTAAACGTTGATAAGTCTCTTCATCAGCGTTAGATTTCGCCGCAGCGATTCCTTGAAAGAAACAATTTAAGGCTGCATTAAGCGCATCTCCATACCGATTTTTGCGAGATAAAAGAATATATAAACAACCTGCATACATATCCATAAAAATATAAGCTTTATTAGGA
>CAWUOF010000457.1:0-3978 GCA_963923765.1 uncultured bacterium
TAGTTTGGGCTTTGTTTGGGCTTAAAATTTGTTTAAGTCCCGTTAGATGATTATTATTTGTCCGTAATTTTCAGAAAAATATTATGAAACAAACACAAAAATTAATAGCT
The DNA here is from genome assembly GCA_963923765.1 of uncultured bacterium. GTDB lineage: Bacteria > Cyanobacteriota > Cyanobacteriia > Cyanobacteriales > CAWUOF01 > CAWUOF01. The sequence continues at coordinate 111 of CAWUOF010000457.1, forward strand.
GGTGTATTGGTGTTAGTAGCTTTTATCGCTTTTGTGGTTTTAGGTATTAGGCAGCCTGCCCAAGCTCAATTTCCCCAGGGACAAACTCCCCAGTTTCCCTCTGGTCAAGGACAATTTCCTGGGCGGATGCAGCCGCCTTCTAATACTGCTACTATGGCTGTTTCTGGTAATTCTGTTTATATAATGCGGGGAAATACGCTTTATCAGTTTTCTGCTGATCTAAATTTAGTGAAAAAAGTCACTTTAGAAAACGATCGCTCTCGCCCTGATAATTTTCAGCCCAATAATATGCCATAATAAATTGGAATATCGGAAATTTAAATTAGCAATAAAAAACTCGCCCTGTGGCGAGTTATCGTTTTTATGGGATTAAGGCTGGTCAACAGCCCTTGCACAAATTATGGGCATCTATTAACTAGAACGAAAAAGTAGTACGAATAGTTCCCACCCAAATTGCATCATTGCGATCGTTATGTTCGGGGTTGAGAATAACAAAGGCACCTGGAGTTATGGCAATATTATCGTTAACCTGGATGCGGTAGAAGCCTTCAATGTGATAAGAGGTATCCCGGTCTTTGCGGTTTGGCTCTTGTCCAACTATGGCCCCAGCAGCATTAACTACGTTACGTCCCCGCAGATCTGAATCAGTTACTTTCGGTGGCATACCAAAGACAAAACCGAGTAAGTTACCTTTTTTACCGAAATCTGGTAGACCTAAAGTTACGGCCCAGTTGACGATAGTTGCTGTTTCACCAGATTTAATCAGATTAACACCATTAACAGAGCGATTTGTTTCGGCACGAGCTTCTGTTAAGCCACCCCAGCCGGAAATTACAAATTTTGGACTAAGTCGCCAACTAGCTTGAATACCAAAGTTATCTGATGAGGTAGCAACTTTAGTTAAGGAACCTGTGGCTAAATTTTGGAAAGCATTGCCACTTCTGTAGGCAAAGGGCGTAGTGGAAAAATCACCACCAGTAGAGCCAGATACGTTAACATCGGTTCCAGGAGCATAAGAACGAATGTAGGTAAAACCTAAATCAAGTGTTTTAAGAGGTTTAAAGGCTAATTGGGCTAGGGCTGCATAGCCACCATCAAAAAGACCGGCCTTGGGTGATGGATCATTGGAACGTAAAGCTTGATAACCTAAAGATAACTCAAACTCTTTGCTCAAATTGTGTCTGAGTGTTACTGCTGCACCACCAGGGCTGCCTTGTAGTTGCCGATAAAGGGGGTTATAGCGTCCAAAGCGAGAGATAGAGCCATTGCCACTACCAGCAAATAAGGGGTTAAAGTTATTTACGTTGTCGTTAAATTCAGCGTTGGTGGCATCTATTTGTAAAGTAGTGGTCTTTGCTAAGGGGAAACGATAGAATAATTTTTCCAGTTCAAAATTATTATTGTTGTTACCATCTACAGACAAACGAGTCATACTTGTACCGGAAAGCCCCCCACTAAAGGGAGCGATATTCCGGGCTTGAATACGAGTTCTTAATAAGTCTTTACCACTAAAACTACTATCGAATATTAGACGCGCCCGCTCAGTAAAGACGACGTTATCTGCTAAGGAATTGCGAGGCGCACGAGCAGAGCCAGCAGGTACCGCTAGGCGATCGCCAAACATACTACTCAAGTTAAAAATAACTTCTCCCTTGAGTTTTGTTGTAGTAGAAAATTGGTTAGCTTCTAATTCTGCTGTACGAGCTTCTAGGGCATCTACCCGGCCCCGCATGGTCGCTAATTCACTGGCAAAACTTTCTTGTAGTTTTTGGAGAGTTAGTAAATCTTCTTTTTTCACTAAACCTGTCCCAGCCCCGATTAACTGGTTGACTTTATCCATACAGGCATTTAAACCTGCGGCAAATTCAAACCGAGTCATGGCCCGGTTGCCCCGGTAAGTACCATCGGGATAACCTGCTATACACCCATACCGTTCTACCAGAGATTGTAGCGCTTGGAATGCCCAATCAGTAGGCTGCACATCTCGCAATTGCGAAACAGAAGTCACCTGATCCATTCCCTCTGATTCTTCGGCGTATTGGTTAATTTGTTCTATAGGGCTAACATTATTATTTACTGTTGTTTTCCCAACATTTGCCTCTTGAGCTACTACTCCATTGGCCACCAATAAACTAGCAGCTAATATAGCTGGACTCTGTTGCAGAGTGGCTTTTATGGTTTTACTCATACCTCAATCCTCACACCTAAACAAATTTTAGTGATATTTCCACTAATATTACAATATCATTAATTAAAACGGTATTGCTATATATAAGAAAAATATATTTTTTTCGCAATAGTTTTTATATATATTAATTTATGGATATTTTCTGCTGACTGTTTAAATAATTTTTTATTATGCGATTCGGCAAAACACCGGAGCGATCGCCTAAGTATTGTCTCTTTATCAGCATAAAGGCAATATCACCTCTATTTTTAGAAGATAAATCTATTATATTTTCTTACCACCTATTCCAATAAAATATCATAATGTAGATGCAATACTAGCCCCCATCGTTCAATTTATACTATAGTTACTCACTATTCTTTTTATTTTGATAAATTATCAGGTTTTATTTACTGGATAACAAAGAATTAACTGGCGTCGATGTCTTTTTATAATTCCTTCATCCTCAAATTGCTTAAACAATCGGGTTATTGTTACTCTAGTTGTGCCAATTACTTCGGCTAATTCTTGATGGGTCATGGGCAAATCCAGTAAATGTCCTTCTTCTATTTCCTGGCCAAATCGCTTGGCTAACCAAATTAATAACTCTAATAAACTAATATGTACTCTTTCCCTACGAATGATACAAAGTAATTCTTGAGCAAGTTGAATTTGTTCTAGGATAGCATGGGAAGTTTGATGAATAAAATTAGCAGGTAAGATGCTGACTTCCGATCGACTCAAGCTTTCTATTTGATAAGGTTCTATTTTAGATAAAGCTCTACCTATAATATCTCCTGGTCCCCAAATTCCTAAAGTAATTAATGTTCCTTCTTCACTCCAAGTTAAACTGCGAAAAATTCCCTTTTCAATTTTCCATATAATACCTGACCATAATGGTATCATTTCTCCCCGATTAAATTTACGCTGATGTTTGTCAGTGTAGTTATCTCCTTCTAGGGATAATTGAGATTTATAGTAAGAAAGATTTTCTGGTAATAAAACCGTAGCATTACTTGTCATAGAATTTTCTCGTTAATAATCGAAAATTGTAGTTTGTTGGTGTTGATGATATTTTTTTTAAATTTAAAATTTTCCGGGTATTTTTAAACTGCAAAGATGCCCCCATATAGTATTTTGTTTATTAGAATTTTTTTCGATCGCCCTTTTCTTTTTTTCAGTAAATTTACTTAATTATTCCTCGGTTTTATTTTTAATTTTTTGGGTATTAGTTTTATTTTATTTCTATAAGTTTAGGATAAAATAAGGATATGGTAATCTTTTGTTTAAGATATTTTTAAGATTGTATAATTAAATTTTAACTATAGTAACATTTTCAGATTTTTTATATAACAAAAATACAAGATTTAGATAATCTTATTAATTACAATAGGGTTAATTCAGATATTAGACCTTTTGCGAAAGTGAAAAACATAATTAATCATTATCAAGTTTTCGTCAATTCTTATGGTTATTTATTAATAATAATTAATAAACAAGTTACTTTCGCAAGATATCTATTCTAAATTATCTTGATACATTATTTAGATTGCTTAAATATTTGGGTAATAGATATTTGCAGGAAATTCTTTTAGGGTATGAGCAGGAATGGGGAATAGTAAAAATTTTTTATGATTATCCATAATTGATTTTTTTTCAATTAGCCAAAGGTCTAATATTTTTAAAATAAACCACTTTTGA
>CAWUOF010000458.1:0-3965 GCA_963923765.1 uncultured bacterium
AGGTTCATATTCTAAACGTAAATATTCAGGGACAAAATCACCTACAAAAGTTAAATTGCGGGTGAAATTGCGTAAACGCATTTGTCCATTATGAGTTTGGGAAGATTGATTTTGTAACCAATAACGACTTAACCCATAGGTTCCCCTTTCCCAGAAGTGGCGATAGCTAAAATTGCCATTACCTTGCATAGTCATAATAACTCTATAGGGAGAGATTTCTAGCCATATTAATCGACTTTTTTGCAAGTGGGGAGCAATAACAGTATTATTACTTTCACTATCATTGTGTGTATCTAATAAAGCAGGTTCACTTAAAACTAGATGAAAGCGATCGCGGTCTTTTTGATATAAACTAGCTGCTGTTTCTACTACCGACCAAATAGGCATATCTGTAGAAATCAGGGATAAACAAACAGGTTTGCGTTGGTGAGTCAGCATAGTATGATAAATGAGTGTTTAAGGGTGAACGCTTTTTGAAAATTTAATATCTAAAATTAATATCTAAAAAATAACCACTTAAAATAAATAGCTGCATCCGGAAAATTTAGCATATATACTACAAAAAATATTAGAAGAAAAACCTTAAATTTTAGTAGACATAAGAAACAAAATTATTATATGCTGCATAAGGATTTGGGGAAATTGCGATCGCCATTAAAGGTGAAAAATTTTTTACCCACCAAAAAAGCGATCGAAGCCAAACCAGACCAAAAGCTAAAATTTTGCATTCTTACAAGAGTTTAACCTAATGCTGGCTCCTACAGTCACAATTGAGAACGTCGAAAATCAACAAAATTTAATTATTCAAAAACCCAAAGCGGGTATTTGTCTAAAAGGTAGTATCCGTGTACCAGGAGATAAATCTATATCCCATCGTGCCCTAATGTTAGGCAGTTTGGCATCGGGGGAAACTACTATTTCTGGCTTACTCTTAGGAGAAGATCCACGTAGTACAGCAAGCTGTTTTCGGGCATTGGGGGCAGAAATTTCTGAACTCAACACAGAATTAGTTAAAGTCAGAGGTGTAGGAATTGGGCAATTACAGGAACCTACAGATATTTTAGATGCAGGTAATTCTGGGACGACGATGCGGTTAATGTTAGGAATTTTAGCATCCCATCCAGAAAGATTTTTTACTGTAACTGGGGATAATTCCCTGAGATCGCGCCCCATGTCTCGTGTAGTAAAACCTCTACAGGAAATGGGAGCAAAAATTTGGGGACGTAAAGGAAATACCCTCGCACCCCTAGCCATCCAAGGACAAAAACTCCAACCTATCCATTATTACTCAGCGATCGCTTCTGCTCAAGTTAAGTCTTGTATCCTTCTTGCTGGTTTAATGGCAGAAGGAAAAACTACAGTCACAGAACCCGCTTTATCTCGCGACCATAGTGAAAGAATGTTACAAGCTTTTGGCGCAGAAATTAGCGTCGATCGCGATACTTGTAGCGTCACGGTAACTGGTCCTGCTCAATTGCACGGACAAAATGTAATTGTACCAGGAGATATTAGTTCAGCCGCTTTTTGGTTAGTTGCTGGGGCCATAGTACCAGGTTCAGAATTATTAATAGAAAATGTGGGAGTTAACCCTACCCGGACTGGCATATTAGAAATCTTAGAAATAATGGGCGCAGATATTCAGCTAGAAAATCAGCGTTTAGTAGCAGGGGAACCCGTAGCAGATTTGCGCGTGCGTTATAGTTCTTTAAAAGCTTGTACCATTGCTGGGGATGTTATCCCTAGATTAATCGATGAAATTCCGATTTTAGCAGTAGCCGCAATTTTTGCCGAAGGCACTACAATTATTCGCGATGCGGCAGAATTGCGGGTAAAAGAAAGCGATCGTCTGGCGGTGATGGCACAACAATTAACCCTCATGGGGGCAAAAATTACCGAATTACCCGATGGGATGGAAATTAGCGGCGGGACTCCCCTACATGGTACCGATGTAGATAGTCATACCGATCACCGAGTAGCGATGAGTTTAGCTATTGCTGCCCTGAATGCCGCAGGTACTACTACTATTCATCGTGCAGAAGCGGCAGCTATTTCCTATCCAGATTTTACTGCTAGTTTGCAAAAAGTCTGTAAATAATGGGCATGGGGCATGGGACATTGGGAATGTAGAATGTAGAATTTAGAATTTAGAATTTAGAATGGGGCATGGAGAATGTAGAATTTAGAATTTAGAATTTAGAATGGGGAATGTAGAATTTAGAATTTAGAATGGGGCGTTGGGGCATGGGGAATGTAGAATGTAGAATTTAGAATTTAGAACTTAGAATGGGGCATGGGATAGGAATTATGATAGCAAAGGAGCAGGAGAGGGGGTTAGTAACAATAATTGCTAAGTATTTTTACAAAAATTTCCAATTTCAAATACTAAGTCCTAAATTCTAAATTTTTGCATCCCAATGGGCTATATGCTATGGGTTATGCCCAATTTTCTTGTTTAAAAATTGATCTCTAAGGACAAAAAACTCTTATATAGGTGTGAAATTAGCGATCGCCTGGGAATAATAGGTAAAACCAAACAATAAAAGAGATTCCCACGAACAATGTGGCGAAGAATTAATAATATTATCCAGAGCATTAATTTTTATGCTGATTTCAGCCCGGATTTAAAAACCCGGCAACTGGTTAATCAAACTTTATGTGATCGCCGTGCATTATCTCTGGATGAGTGGTTCGATCGATTTTGGCAACCTCGCGGTATTTCTAAAACAATAGTTAGTTTTGTTTATACCCATCTGGAAAAATATTCTGGCCTTCAAGTTGCTAAATTCCGTCCTGGCGATCGTCTCGAACAAGATCTAAAATTAACATTAGTATGTTGGTTTGATTGGCACATAACTTTATGTGAAGATTTTGGTTTATGTTTTGGTATTGATATTAGCGATCGCTTTGATTTGCGTGAATTTTATACCCTGGAAGAATTCATATCTTTTCTCGATCGACAACTTTTACCCATTAACGCCCTATAAATTTTTCTCTAATAGCAAATGAATCTTATATTTGCCAATACCAATGAGAAAAAACCGGGAATTTATTAACAGGGAACATAATAATATCAATGTTTATCTTTCATTCCCAAACATCCAAAATTAAAAATCTAAAATTCAAAATTACCTGAATTATACATTAACGCAACAATTCCTAATATAAAAACTAATGAATAACGACTTTCTAGCCATTAATCATTAGTTTTTATATATTATTTAATCCCTATTTAATGGGATTATTTTTTAGGGGTATTGCCCAAAACTTGATCTTTCAAGGATTGGATTTCTTGGGATAATTCTTGACGAGTATTTGCTTTTAACAAATAGCGCCATATAAACCAAGCAGTATAAGCTAAACCGATGATTTCAAGTACAGGAGATAACAGAGGGATATCATCAATAGCATCCAACACTGCCAGGGTGACTTTCACCCCGACGATCGCTAAGACAAATAACCCCACTGTTAACAAAGGTTTTTGGTTATTTGCAAAGAATTTTACCAAGAATTCGGGTAAATGGTCCAAATATAAACGAACTTGATCCCAAATTTGTCCCAATTGCTCTTGAGATGTACTAGGAGTAGCTACTTTAGTTAAAGATCCAGGGGGATCGGGGTTAACTTCTGGCTGTTGTTTAGTGGCAGACTCTGGATTGGAATATTTGCTTTCAGAATTCATATTAATGTCTCAGTAACGACAAAATTGGTAGTGATTGCCAAGAATAGATCTATTAGCATTAAAACATAGCTATTTTACATAAGCATTTCTACTATTGAGCAAACATGAGTGTAATCAAACGACAGCTTTACAAATCGTAATAAATTTGGCTATCTTGATTTCTCAAGGCTTAGATAGATAAAAAAATGGGTTTCTTAAAATTAAAAAAATTAAAATAACCTTTTCAATTATTAATTTTTTCATCTTAATTCCCAATGCCCCAACTATTTTGGATTGGGCATGGGGC
>CAWUOF010000459.1:0-3951 GCA_963923765.1 uncultured bacterium
AAGCACGATACCACCTAATTTGTGCCGCTAAAACCATTAGTTATTGCTAAAAATTGTCGAAAAAATCCATGTCTAAATCACAGCAAGAGATATCCGAATTTAGCTTAGAAGGACGTTTTCTCGGTTTCGATATAAAAAATGGTGACAAAATTAAACATTTACGAATATCTACAGCACAGGGCGAGGTTTCTATCAAAATTTCTAAACAATTACGCCCAGAGTTAGACTATTCTACTAAACCTGGAGAATGGGTAAAAGTTACCGGACAAAAGAAATTAAATTTAAATACGGGAAAAATTAAACACAAAGCCTATAATTTTAATAAATATTTACCCCATTATCCAAAAGTTGATATAGATATAAAACTAGATATAAAACCAGATATAAAACCAGATATAAAAATAATCTCTCCACCAGTTAAAAATAAAGCTTGTATTCTGGTATGTCAAAAATCTGATTGTTGGAAACGTGGTGGCAAAGATGTCTGTCAAGTGTTAACAGATACTCTGCGCGATCGAGGTTTAAATGAAGAAATTACTGTGAAAACAACTGGATGTTTAAAACAATGTAAAGTCGGTCCTAATATTATTATGCCCGATAAAACCCATTACCGCAAAATAGCAGTTTCAGAAATTCCCGCAGTAGTAGATAAACATTTTCCCTTGATCGCACTGGTTTAAATTACATCAAATCAAATTCCCACAGGTAACTAATTACTGGCGTGTATAACGGTGTTTAACTCCTATGGGAAAATATTCAGCATCTCCTAACGGTTTTAAAGTTATCTGCGGTTTTTGATATTCTGGGGGAACATAATTAGCAAATTCGCTATTTAGTCGTTTTAATTCTGCTAGAATAGAATCGGCTATTTTAGCTGTCTTTTCCTGAGATTCTACTATTCCTGGTGCTAATTCTACTGTGACAGACAAAAACCGATTTTTATCGGTATCTTCTTTTACTTGCAAAACAAATTTACCTGTTACCCAATCTCTAATTATTGGTTGTTCCAAACCTACTGTAACATTTTCTGGGTAAATATTAGCACCAAAATAGGAAACCGTAAAATTAGAACGTCCGAAAACATACACAATTGGTAATTTATAAATACCCCGTTTTTCTGGTAATTCCTCAATAGGATTAAATCCCCAATTTCCTAAAAACTTCATAATTTCATCATAGGAAATTATGCCCCCAGTATCTAAAATATTGTAACGAATTAAGGGAATACCATTATTTCCAGAGAAGATTAAATTATGATTATTTACTTCAAAAAAACGACTGATAGGGTCATATTGCACTAAAGTAGGTAAACGTGACTCGCCAAATAAACTATGGGCAATATCTGGATGACGGGAAAGAAAACGACGAATAGATATAGTTAAAGGTGTTTCATTACCTAAAACTCCAGCGTCGGCAGTACCGTAAAGGGAGGCGGAGTCATAACAGAAATTAGTTGAACCGAGTCTTTCTCCTACTAGCGATCGCCATTCTTCACTAAACACTTCTCCCGCCATAACTAATTTAATATGATATTTTGGCCAATCAATACCTCGATCGATTCCTGTATCAATTACATCTTTAAGAAACGGCGGATAACCTAATAATACCACCTGCTCAAAATTTCCACCAATTTCCTGTATAACTCGAAAAATTTCTTCTTTATTATTTCCTGGAGTTATCACAGTAATAGGATAACCTTTACTATTTAAATAACGACAGCAATTAGTCGTAAAAATCCCCCCTACCCATGTACCCAAAGCAAAGCAAATTACTGCCAATGTAGGGCGAACATCCGCCGCAAAACTATCTTTAAATATTTGCTCAAAACGAGTAGCTATTTGCAATTCATCCGCAAAATAACGCGGCCAAAATGTCGGTTTTCCGGTGGAACCTGACGACACTGAGATAATATCACAACTTTCTATTTTTCCATGCCGGCATAATTGGGTTAGGGCATAACATCGGAGATAATTTTCTTTAGTAATTACGGGTATTTTTTGAAAATCAGCAAAAGTTTTAATATCATCAGTATTAATCCCATTTTCTTGTAAAAATGCTTGATAAGCGGGAACTGTAGCAGCAACTAAGTGAAACAATTTTAGTACATTTTCTTCCCTATTGACATTTATATGATCTTCCAGTATATTTGCCAATGGTGTAGTTAAAAATTCTTGCCAAGCTGTTATTGCCTTTTGACTTTGATTTTCTGACATAATTATGTAAAATTAAGGAATAGTATATATTGTAATATAAAATTTAAAAATTGCACTGTTATTATTCCTGGCTAAAAACCGGGCTAAGAATTGTAATTTTACCTAACCAAAATATGGTGGAGTTATCGTTTATGTTGGTTAAAGGTTTACTAATTTCTCCCTTATCTTTATTGGTTTTGATTTCGGTTTTGGTTACAGATGCAAATAAGGCGATCGCCGCTAATGAGAATAAACCCTTTAAACCCTTATCTGCGGCTGCTTGTAATCAAATTAAACAAGATATGATGAAAACTTTACAAGTTAAAGTTACTAAAACCAAATCACCTTTTCAAATTGTAGGTACTAATCAAAAAGGCATGGGGTGTCATTTAATGGCACAAGCTACAGGTAAAAATTTGAAAAGTTTTTCTGAAGTAGTTAACAAAATGGAAACCATGTTAACAAGTAAAGGATGGATAAAAGATGGGAAAAATGGAGCAGATGGCCCTGGGGAAACCATGAGAATTTTTCGTAAAGGGAATAATGTATCTATGTTAATGGTAACAATAAAGCCATTAAATGCAAATCAATGCCCATCTAATCAACCTATTTCTAGCTGTTTGGAAAAACTACAACCCAAGGAAATAATTTATAGCATTATTCTTAATAGTGCTACTCCATAAAGAGATTTTCCTGGGTGCATTTCATTTTTATAAAACCACCACAATATTTTATTAACTATGCAAATCTATATAATTGTTGTTAATAAGCCAATAAGCGCTGTCATCATAACAACAGTAAAGGAAATGCACCTATATATTATATATCCTGATTTATTCAGGGGGAAAAATAACCAAAATTAAAATTATACTATTTTTAAAAAATAATGCTACAATAGAATTTTTCAGAGTTAAGGATAAAAGGATAAAATATAAAATTTAACTACAAGGATGAGATTAATTTAATATTAGAAGAGATAAATTCTATAATTCAAGAGTTATCTCCTGAAATTATCCGTTATTTAACAAGTTGAGATTAGATTTTACAAGCTATTCATACTACTATAGTATGACTTTTTAGAAATGGTATAATTTATAAAAATTACTAGATAAATTCCTAATATTCGCTGAAACTGTGATGCTGTTTAACTTGGCGGGTGTCTGATAAGCAGCGCTATCCGTTATAGCAATAGACACTTAAACAACTGGTTGCTTTTTGAAAAAACCTTGAATAATTATGAATCTGAAAAAAATAGGCTGCGAAATTTTTATCGCAGCCAAACCCCCATGAAATCTTATAAATTAACTTGGATAAACTAACTTTTACTAATGTGTCGAGTTCAGCTTTTTATTAGTCTCCAAATTAAATTAATTACATCATGGAACAAAGGTCATCTACTACTTGAATCCGGCCCCGAAGTAGCGCACGCAGCAGGCGATCGATAGAGCGGCGATCTTCTTCAGTCAGAGAATCTTCTAAAATAGCAGCCATCAGTCCATAACGATCGGCTTTAGTAATAGTGTGAGTATCTGCGGTTGTAGCGATAATTTCAGAGATGGCACCGGGAAGAAGATTGATAGGAGACATTGGCTTGGCTTGAACTCGACATCTTTATAATGACTGTTTTTCCTGGATTTTGAAGTGATTGTTGCAGTTAATACATTGTGACATTTCAAATACTTTTATGCGATCGAACTAACTTATATTAAGTGACCGTACATAGTGACTGTCTCTTATACACATCTCCGAGCCCACGAGA
>CAWUOF010000460.1:0-3946 GCA_963923765.1 uncultured bacterium
TAGAGAGGTCTCGTGGGCTCGGAGATGTGTATAAGAGACAGCTTTTAATACCGATACTTATAACGAAATTTTTAGTTTACCTAATAATTCTAATTATTATGCAGTAACTTTTGGTGATATCCGGTTAGTAGTTTTATATATAACTAATATTTGGCGATCGCCTTTTGTTACTCCCTCCACTAAAGGCAAATATTCTGAAAGAGAAATAGATTTTAATAACCCTAATGCATGGGGATATGGACAATTTATTTTTGAGCCAATTAAAAAAGGTAGCACTCAATATAATTGGCTAGAAAAAGAATTAAATAGTAATGAATTTAAACAAGCTAAATATAAAATAGTCATGTTTCACCATCCTCCCCATACTCTAGGGGAAAATGCTATTCCTGCCTATACCGATCCAGTACAAATTATTGAATACAATAGTAATAAAACTATTAAATCTATTCGCTATGAATATCCAAAAAAAGATGATTATATTATCCGCGATGTATTACCCCTATTAGAAACTGCCAAGGTTCAATTAGTTTATTATGGTCACTCCCATTTATGGAATCGTTTTATTAGTCCTAGTGGTATGCATTTTTTAGAATCTTCTAATGTTGGGAATTCCTACGGTGCCTATTTAGGTGATAAAAAACGTCATATACCAATCAATAATCAAGAAAATTATCAAGAAAATTATCAAGAAAATTATGCTGCTATAGATAATCCTAATGGATTGTCTGCTATAGTACCGAATATTGCGCCATTATTGGATGAAAATGGTAAGCCTTTACCCTATATTTCTAGTAATGATATTACCGTATTTAGTATTTTTGATACTGGTAAAGCTACAATCAGTAGTTATTATTTTGATACAAGAAAAACGGAATCAGAAGTGGTGAAATTTGATGAATTTAAATTAAAATAATATCAAGTTAAAATTACCTATTCCCTCTTTCGTAAAAAGTCTAATGGATGTATAGTATATAGTTAAAATTAGGATAAGATAACAATGGATGAATTAAAACAACTTGCTACTTGGGTCAGAGAACAACACGCAGAAGAGTATATTTTAACTTGGTTATTGACTCAGCCCGGTTTATGGTGGTCAGATGGTGAAGTTTATCAAGCAGCTTTAGCTAAAGCCAGCGATCGCCTAAAAATATACGTCCAAAAAAGCGATCGTAACGAAATTCTAAAAGGAATAGCTGAAAATTTATCTCAAGAAGAAAGCTGGGAAGTAGTTGCTGCTAGTTTATCCAGAATTTTTGAAGTTTATCAAGAAGAACTTGCTAAATTACAAGATTATCGCCGTAAACTAGAAATAACAGCAAAACCAGCAGAAAATAATAATCAAATAATGGCAAATACCACTCAATTACAAATCTCTAATATCAAAGCAGATATTTCTGGAGATCCCTTAACTGGGCAATAATTGTAATTAATAGTACAACTAAACAATAGATAATTATTTAGTGATAATTTCAAGGTTTAGAAGTTGTACTAAAAAAATAATTATTATGCGAGTGCGTCAATCAAAAAAATTAAAATTACCAGAATTTTTATAACCATGACGCACCCTATAATAATTCTATACAAATCATTTACATATCTTAATTATAAAAAAAGAAAAATCTGGTTTATAATAATCTAAATAAAACTATAACCCCCGCTACCTTAATTAACAAGGTTTTTGCAAATGTTTCAGAAAATATTTCAACAAATCTGGCAATGGTTAAAAAATATATATCAAAATATATATCAAAAATGGTTTTATCCAACAAATGAAAACAGTTACAATAATTTCATCAATTCAGAATTTACAGCAGTTAAACCTCTGAGTGATGCTGAATGCGAAAATTATTTTTTGCAAATGCTAGAAGGAGTAAATAAAGGTTGGGACTGGGTACAAATTAATCGTTTTTTTGTAGCTTTAGAAAATCGTGCTACCCTGAAAAAGTGGACAGAATGGTTACAGAAATTTGGAGAAAAAAACCTGAAGTCAACAACAACAAATCACGAATTAGGCAGAAGATTATTATTATTTAGTGAAAGAAGTAAAGAACAACCGGAATTAAAAGATTTAGGGGCGATCGCAAATCAAATAGCCCAAGAATTATTAGCAAGAAAAATAACAGAAAATCCAGAAGTTAGTCAAGATAAGCCATCAGCAGCAATTCCAGCAGAAACATTAAACATAAATCCTATAGATTCTAATATAAATTCTAACCCCAATACTTTAGGAAAATGGGGATATATAGCAAATTCGCAAATTTTAACAACATATAATCAAGAAATATCAAATACAAACCCAACCATAAATCATCCCGAAGCAGAAAATATATCTTTACCTGTGCAAGAATATCAAAATTATAGTAGTAATAGTTATTATGATTATAATGCAGAACAATGGTTTGAACATGGATTAAAACAACTAGATAACCACGATTATAATGGTGCTTTATCCTCATTCCATCGCACCTTAGAATTAAATATATATCATTATAAAGCTTGGCATAACTTAGGTAATGTATTATCTCATTTAGGGCGTAATCAAGAAGCCATTAATGCCTACGATCGCGCTTTAGCTATTAAACCAGATTTATCTCCAGCTTGGAATAATAAAGGCGATATACTATTTGATTTAGGGCAGACTGAAGCCGCTATTGCTAGTTACAATCGCAGTTTAGAAATACAACCTAATAATGCCGAAACTTGGTTTAATCGAGGTATGGCATTTAGTAGACTAGCCTTATGGGAAGAAGCTATTACAAGTTGGGATAAATCTTTAGAAATTAAACCCAACGACTATGAAACCTGGTTTAATCGAGGTTTAGCATTAGGGGCTTTAGAAAAATGGCAAGAAGCTATTATAAGTTGGGATAAAGCTTTAGAAATTAAACCAGATCTTCAAGATGCTTGGGTTAATAAAGGTATAGCTTTTCAAAAGTTAGGAAAATATACAGAAGCAATTGCAGCGAATAATCAAGCCATTTGGCTACAAAATAATCGTTCTTAGTTCGCAGGGGAGCAGGGAGCAGGGAGCAGGCGGGCAGGCGGGCAGGGGGGATTCGTGAGTAGCAAAAATTGTTATTTATATATACTTAAAATTCTAAATTTCTCCCCTGCCCCAATTCTCCCTGGTCGGTGAGCGCAGCCGAACCGCTGCCCCAATTCTCCCTGGTCGGTGAGCGCAGCCGAACCGCTGCCCCAATTCTCCCTGGTCGGTGAGCGCAGCCGAACCGCTGCCCCCCTGCCCCAATTCTCCCCTGCCCAATTCCTAATAAGCCTGTGGGAGCGATCGCTATATTAAAATTATTACTTTCGCTCCCATTATTATCTTTCCCTGAAAATAGGATTGATTAACATAGTAGAGAAATTTATTTTAAACATATAGGAATCAACGCAAAATATATCTCAGCAATTTTACGGAGTAGCAGAATCAGAATTAAATAACAAGCGATTACTAAAGATAACTCCCGTAGCAGCAAGAAATAAAGCGATCGCGCCAACAAACGCGGCTTGAGAAGATGGCAAAGGCTTAGAAAAAAGATAACTAAATAAACTCATAGCCCCAGTAAAACCACCGAAATACATACCTATTGCTAAACCTCCATGTTGTGGCGAAACTAAAGATAATGCTAAAGGAATTACACCATTTAATACAAAACTAAGAGCAATTATAAAAATTAAAACTTCTACTACTAAAAAACTAGGAAAAAATTCGATCGCTAAAATCATTAATGCCGTTGTCATCAAACCAAATAATATACATTTTTGATTACCTAAGCGTACCGCTAACTTGCCTGCCGGCAATGCTAAAAAAGCCAAAATTAAAGAAACTATAAACATTAAAACATCAGTATTTTGCTGGGGAAATTGGTTTTTAAAACTTCCAGGTAAAGCCCCCATCCCCAAACGCACACCCCAAGCAATACCAAAGGCGATCGTAAACAAAAAT
>CAWUOF010000461.1:0-3934 GCA_963923765.1 uncultured bacterium
CAAGAAGTTCTTACTACTGAACAAAAACAAAAAATTCGGGAAATGATGCAACAAAAAATGAGAAATTTAGATAAGTAAAATTTGTCAGACGCGATCGATCTCTCCTATTCGAGATGGGGATATTAGGAAAGTAAAAAATAACTCATAAAAACTCAAACTAGCTATACCTGGATGCCTTCTACCTTTTTACTTTCCTGCTTCTTGTTTCTATAGGGTAATAGTACAATAAAATTATCAAGTTAATAAACATCAAAAAAATTACAACAATCTATTTATAAAAGACTATGGCAAGCTTATCAACGGGGACGCAATTCTCATTTTGCCCCTGATAAAGGCAACCTGAATTACTTTAGAAATTACCTTTAGAACAAGTACAGGTTTTGTATAAATTATAATTTTTCCCATATAAACTATCAACAATTACATATAAATATATAAAATCATCATCTAGTCACATTGCGGGTAATACCCGCATTTTTTTTACTAAAAAAAGCGTTTCTGATATAGAAACGCTTAACTACAAACAACAATTTAAGATTCATGTATATCTACCACCACATCAAATTAGATTATCCTAGCGGTATTGCTACACCACCAGATAAAACATTTGGGAAAATATGAGTATTAGGGGCGTGCATTACTTGAATGCCCAGATTAACTCGATTTAATAGATCTGCTTCACTACGGATAACATGACCAGAACTATCTAAAATCGAGTGATTAAAATTAAAACCATTTAGGTTAAAAGACATCACACCTACAGCCAAAGTAGCACACCATATACCAATAGTCGGTAAAGCAGCCATTATAAAAGCTATAATTCGACTATTTCGAGTTGCTAAAGCAGGAATAAGCAAGCGACCTAAATAGCCATAATAACCTACAGCAAAACTATTGTTTTTTTCCTTTTGTCCAAACTTATAACCTGTGGTATGTGGTTCATTTTCCCTAGTTTTGCGAATAATAGTAGAAGTCATCAAAGAACCGTGTAAAGCTGCAAAAAACGCACCAGCAAACACACCAGCAACGCCTAATATATGTAAAGGATGCATTAAAATATTATGAGCAGCTTGGAAACTCAACATAAAATAAAACGTGCCAGAAATGCCTAAAGGTAAGCCTTCGGAAAAGCTACCTTGACCGATCGGATATATCAACAAAACAGCCGTAGCTGCCGCAACAGGCGCAGAAAAAGCAACAGAAATCCAAGGACGCATTCCTATACGATAGCTGAGTTCCCACAGACGACCTAAATAACACCAAATACCCAGGAGAAAATGCAATACAATTAATTGATAAGGGCCGCCATTATACAGCCACTCATCCATAGAAGCCGCTTCCCAAATTGGATAAAAATGTAAACCGATCGCTGCCGAAGTTGGTATCACCGCCGCCGTAATTATATTATTACCAGCCAACAATGCACCAATTACAGGTTCACGAATTCCCTCCATATCCACTGAAGGTGCTACTAAATAGGCTATTATAAAGCAAATTGTAGCAGATAATAAGGTAGGAATCATTAATACACCAAACCAGCCAATATACAGCCGATTTTCTGTGCTAATTATCCAATCACAAAAGTTATCCCAAAATGGGATAATCTCTAATATTTGCCTACGTTCAACAACGGTATTCATAGATAATTTTTCCTATTTATAAATTACCTATCTTCAGCTTTTTACCATCAGACTTTAGCCTTTTTCAGTGGCGATATATCTCCATATCCTGATTTCAGGCTATTTGAGGCTATAGCCGATTTCTCACCCCCTGATAAATAGTTGGTAAACCAAGATATTTTTTAACCCAGATATGCCGATTTTTTATATATAAATTATATACAATTTTCCAGCAGTTATCAAGACATAAAAACATATTTTTATATTGCCTTTAATCTTCCCATCAATTAATAGGTTTATTTATCCATATTTATTACACATTTATCACCCTAAAATTACTTAATTATTACTTTAATTATTCCCTCTGATCCGTTTTATCTCTAATCATTTATTTTCTATATATCCTCTAGATCTGGTTAAGAAAAAAATCCATAGACTAATAAACTTTTATCACTCTTCCTTATTTTATATTCCCTGGTGTATTAGCATTAAATTTAGTATTTTTGCTAAAATAAAAGCTGTAACATCACCTAAAAATTTGCAATGCTACTCCATTTAAGTACCTGGCCCGAAGTAGAAACCTATTTACAAACATCCCAAGGAATAATTCTGCCCATAGGCTCTACCGAACAGCATGGCCCTATAGGATTAATTGGCACAGATGCAATTTGTGCAGAAGCTATTTCTCGCGGTGTTGGAGAAAATACAGGCGCTTTAGTATGCCCTACTATTAATGTAGGTATGGCATTACATCATACTGCTTTTGCAGGTACTATTAGCCTACGTCCGAGTACAATGATTCAAGTAATTCGTGATTATATTATTTGTTTAGCAAAAGTTGGTTTTACCAAGTTTTTCTTTATTAATGGTCATGGCGGTAATATTGCCACGCTAAAAGCAGCATTTTCTGAAACATATACCGTATTAGCAGAATTAAATATTGCTAATGCTGATAAAGTACAATGTCAAATAGGTAATTGGTTTATGTGCAGTTCCGTATATAAATTAGCTCAGGAATTGTACGGAAATCAAGAAGGTTCCCATGCTACTCCTAGTGAAGTTGCTGTAACTCAATATATCTATCCTGAAGCGATTAAAAAAGCGCCGCTTTCCCCCGAAGTTGTTGCTGGTCATGGTATTTATAGTCCTGTTGATTTCCGCCGCCGTTATCCTGATGGTCGCATGGGTTCAAATCCAGCTTTAGCTACTCCGGAACATGGTAAACAATTTTATGAATTAGCAGTGAAAGAATTAAGTGATTCTTATTTAGATTTTTTGCAAAATGATTAAATATTCATAGCTAATAATTCCTAAATTAATAGCAATTTAGGTAATTTTCCAGCTAAAATTAAACTTGATGGGGTGCTTATCAATATGATGAAACTGGTTATTGTTGCAATATCCTATCCTTAACATAATTTTTGTGCAAACAAAAAATGCTCTCAGAAAATCGACAAAATTAGGAGAGTCAAAAATGGTATTTACAGCAAAAGAATTGGCAGAAATAATGCCAGATGCAAGTAAAATAGAAAGTGATGAGCCAGAAATGGAAAGTAGTTTACATTATATTCAATTGGCATTATTAGTAGCTTGCCTAGAATGGCTATGGCGCGATCGAGATGACTTTTTTATCGGGGCTAATCTCACAGTATATTACAGCGAAAAACAACTAAAAAACCGAGATTTTCGCGGGCCAGATTTTTTTCTAGTAAAAAATACAAAAAAACAGCCGCGCCGCTCATGGGTAGTATGGTTAGAAGATGGAAAATATCCAGATATAATTATAGAACTACTCTCAGAATCGACAGCAAAAGTTGACAGAAGCGAGAAAAAGATATTATATCAAAATCATTGGCGAACCCCAGAATACTTTTGGTTTGACCCAGAGGAGTTAGAATTAGCGGGGTTTCGTTTAATAGGAAGAGAATATCAAGGAATAGTGGCTAATGAAGCGGGAAGATTGTGGAGTGACGTATTAGAATTATATCTAGGAATATATCAAGGAAAATTACGTTACTTTACCTCCGATGGCAAATTAGTGCCAACACCAGAAGAAGCTGCTTTACAAGCTCAAAAACGTAATGAAAAATTAGAAGCTCAATTACGTGCTTTAGGAATTGAACCAGAATAATAATATCGGGTGTATTAGTCTGTAAATATCTAAATTTTAGGAAAATATTTAAGTCTGATACACCCAGACTAGAAAAATTAAAGCAAATCTAAGAAAAATTCCATAAAATAATTTATAAAATCAGGAGAAAAAAATGGTATTTACAGCAAAAGAATTGGCAGAAATAATGCCAGATGCAAGTAAA
>CAWUOF010000462.1:0-3927 GCA_963923765.1 uncultured bacterium
GTTGCTACCTCGTCGTGCATAACTGGCGGCTTCTTGCAGGTTAGAAAAGTTAAATTGCTCCATAGAATAGGTGGCATTATTAACTGTTTCGATGCGATTTCGGTTGGCTGTGTATCCTTCTAGTAATAATATTAAGGCTTTGGCTTGTTTTGCTGTTTCTGATTTGCTTTCTCCGCCTTCTTTTTGGATAATTAATTCACAACCACGCCGTAGCATTTCTATTGTTTCTTGTTGGTTGATATTTACGGCGGTAGTTAATCCTAGTTTCTCACATAATACTAATGCTTGTTGACGAATTTCGGCTTCACTTAAGAATGTTAATACTACTTGTTCGTTATTGGGTTCTGCATATTCTATGTAGCATTCGGTTCCGGTTGCGTGTCCCTCGGCGCTGTAAAGTAGTTCTCTTTCTAGTAAAGCATTAATTAGCATAGATTTGCCAGCACTAAAAGCACCAGCAAAAACTATTTCAAATTTGGGAGATATTACTTTTCTTAGGGATGCTTGGATAGGGGTAATGTCTTGTTGCGATCGCAATGATGCTTCTTGATGCAAGAGTTGTAATATAGTTTCTACCTGTTCTTGCAGATTTTGACATTGGGGCATTACTAGATGCATATATTTATAACGCAAAATTAAGATAAACTCAGCAGTTATATCTACTATACAGCAGTTAGTATCTCACTTTTATTAAAATATTTTGAGTTTTTTCCCATATTCTAGTAATAGTTACCCTAATATTAAACTAAAGGGTGCATCTTATGTAATAGATAAGTTATATAATTAGCCCAAAAAATTTTGCTGCACCCTACCTAATGGATAAGCCATTTTTGCTAGTAAAATAATATTTATTAAGGAATATGAATGGTAAAAATAGCTCCTTGTGGTTGATTATCTTCTATGGTAATGTTACCACCATGAGCTTCGATCGCTATTTTACAAAATGCTAAACCTAAACCTATTTGATTAACTCCTTCTCTAAAATTGCCGATTTCATACTTCTCAAAAATCTTGGCTTTTGTAGCTTGATTTACACCGGAACCTGAGTCGATAACTTGCACTTTCGCCCCGCCTTCTTCCAGATAATTTGCTTTGACCAATATCTGACTGTTACTGGGGGAAAATTTTATCGCATTAGAAAGTAAATTATCTACTACTCGACGAAAAATAGCGGCATCTACAGATATACTACCACCAAAAATAGGTAAATCACTAAGTATTTCCAGATTACTTTGCAGGGCGATCGGCTGAAAATCTGTGATAGCTGAAGTACAAATTTCCGATAAATCGGTTGGTTTAAAATTCAAAATCATTTTATTAGATTCTAATTTAGCCATCATCAGTAAGCTATCAATCATGGATTGTAATTTTCGGCCACTAAGTTCTATTTGTTCGATTTTTTGTTGTTGCTTTTCTGGTGATAGTTTTGGTCGTTTTAACATTCCTACGGAAAAGATAATACCAGCTAAGGGATTTCTAAGATCATGTACCATCATGTTTACCATGTCTTCCCGCAGTTGCAGTAATCCTTGGACGCGATCGTATTGTTTTTTTATCCGCAGCATAGAACGAATTCTAGCCCTTAATTCCATCCCATTTACGGGTTTACTAATAAAGTCATCTGCACCGGCATCTAAACATTGAGATAAATCTTCTTTTGTGGAAAGAGCAGTTACTATAATTACTGGAATATGTGACCATTCTGGATTAGCTTTAAATAATTTACAAAATTCTATTCCACTTGTTCCTGGCATCATTACATCTAACAAAATTACATCAGGTAAAGATGTTTTCAACAGGTTAAGGGCTTGATCTGCATCAGAAACGTAGGCTAACTGATACCCTTCCTGGGATAACAGGGCATCGATGACATCGAAATTATCCGGTTCATCATCAACAATTAAAACGATAGATTCTCTTTCCATTTTTTTACCTGGTTTGTAATAAACTTTGAATTTTTTCTACCAGTTGCTTTAATTTCACTGGTTTAGACATATAATCATTGGCTCCCGCTAACAAGCATTTTTCTTGATCTCCTGGCATAGCTAATGCTGTTAAAGCAATAATAGGAGTTAATGCTAATTTTTCTTCATCGCGAATTTGCTGAATTGCTGCTAATCCATCTAATATTGGTAATTGAATATCCATTAATATTAGATTTGGTTCTTGTAATTTTGCTATTCTGACACCTTCTTCCCCATCTTTGGCTAGAATTATTTTATATCCTTTATTATTTAAATAGCTAGAAATTGTAGCAATATTAAATTCATTATCTTCTACTAACAGAATTGTTACAGAACTTGGTTGAATTGGAGTAATTATAGCAGTTGGTGTGGATTTTGATGCTAAAAATTCCTCAGTATTTTCCTGGATATTTGACTCGGTGATAAATGGCTGATTTTTTGTGTTTTCACTGATAATATAGGGTAAACGAACAGTAAAACAACTTCCTTGGCCTAATTTACTGGTGACACTGACGGTGCCATTATGAAGATTGACTAAACGACGAACGAGAGCTAATCCTAGTCCAGTACCACTGTATTTACGATTGAGGCTACTATCAATTTGAATGAAGGGTTGAAATAATCTCGCTGTATCTTCTTCTTTCATACCGATACCAGTATCAATCACAAATAAATCTAACCAATTTTGATTTAATGTCTGGACGCTTTGAACTGCTAATGTAACAGTTCCTCCTTCGTTGGTAAATTTTACTGCATTATTCAGTAAATTAATTAATACTTGGCGGATGCGAAGTTCATCTATTACTATGTCGGATAAATTGCCGGGTATTTCTGTAATTATTTGAATATTTTTCTTAATGGCTTGTTGTCTGACAAAGGTGAGGCTATTTCGACAAATATAACTAATAGATGTGGGTGCAAGTTGTAATTCTAATTTGCCCGATTCTACTTTAGCTAAATCCAGAACGTCGTTAATTAGTGTGAGCAGATGATTACCGCTACGATCGATACTATCAAGTGCTGTTTTTTGTTTATCGTTAAGTTTACCAAATACGCCATCTTGTAATCCTTCAGTCATGCCAAGAATAGCGTTAAGTGGTGTGCGTAATTCATGGCTCATATTGGCTAAAAATTCATCTTTTAGTTTGGTAGCCCGATCGAGTTCAGCATTGGTCAAGGTTAATCTTTCGTTAAATTGGCGTAATTCTTTTTCGGTTTTTTTAGTTTTAGTAATATCAAAATTAAGTCCTATCATCCGCACTGCTTCCCCTTGCTCATTGCGCTGAATTAAGCCATAAGCTTTAATATATCGGATGGAACCATCAGCATTAATTAGTCGAAATTCTTGGTTAAATTTCCGTTGATTTTTCAAGGCTTGGGTAACACTATTGTCTAATAATTCTTGATCTTCTGGATGTAATAATTTGATAAACCAATTATTATATTTTGGTTCAGGATGTTCTGCTCGATTTATTCCATAGATTTCATATACTCGGTCATCCCATATTATTCTATCTTCTGGTATATCCCATTCCCAAATACCAAAACCTCCTGATTCAATGGCTATGGATAATCGCTCGGAAAGATTGCGTAATTGTTTTTCTGTTTGTTTACTATTAGTAATATCAAAGTTAATACCTACCATCCGCACTGCTTCTCCTTTAGCATTATTTTGCAATAAGGCATAAGATTTGATATATTTAATAGAGCCGTCTGGATGAATTACTCGAAATTCTGGATTATATTGCGCTTCTCCCCTTAAAAACTTTTGACTAATTGCTTGGATTTTTGGTTTATCTTCAGGATGAATTGCATTGAACCATAATTCATAGTTACTTTGTTGAACATCTGCTGGATTTATTCCGTAGAGTTCATACATTCGCTCATCCCAAATTATTCTATTTTGTAGTATATCCCATTCCCAAATACCAAAACCTCCAGATGCAATGGCTAAGGATAATCG
>CAWUOF010000463.1:0-3911 GCA_963923765.1 uncultured bacterium
TTGCCTATTGCCTCTTGCCTATTGCCTCTTGCCTATTGCCTAATGCCTAATGCCTATTGCCTATTGCCTAATGCCTTTAGCTAATTCTTTCTTCAATCACACGATCGATTAATCCATATTCTTTAGCTTCTTCGGCAGACATAAAAAAGTCACGATCCATGTCTTTTTCTATTTTTTGCAAAGTTTGACCAGTATTTTTGACATAGATATCATTAAGCTGTCGGCGAATTCGTAAGATTTCGCGGGCTTCAATTTCTATATCCGTAGCTTGTCCCCTTGTACCACCTGAAGGTTGGTGAATCATAATGCGGGAATGAGGTAGCGCCAATCTTTTACCTTTAGTACCAGCCGCGAGTAAAAAAGATCCCATTGAAGCAGCCAAGCCAACACAAATAGTTACCACATCGGATTTGATATGCTGCATTGTGTCATAAATAGCCATTCCTGACGTTACCATACCCCCTGGGGAATTGATATAGAGATAGATATCTTTGCCAGAGTCTTCCGAATCCAGGTAAAGCATAACCGCTATAATTTGGTTAGCAATTTCATCATCAATATCCTTACCCAAGAAAATTATTCTTTCCCGATATAGACGATTATAAATATCAATCCATTGGGTATAAGAATCTCCCGGCATCCGGTAGGGAACTTTGGGGACACCAATAGGCATAACAAGGAACTCCGTTTAAATCATGGGTGAGGTTGAAAAAATTTTTATATCTTAGATTTTAGACTTTGGTAAAATCCCTAATTCTAAAATCTAAAATATATATATTCTAAGGAAAGTTTAAATTACACCAGCAGGTAGTGGCTTAGGTAATTCTGATTCACTTTCTAAAACGCGATCGATGAGACCGTATTCTTTCGCTTGTTCCGGTGTCATATAAAACAGTCGATCCATATCTTTTTCTATTTTTTCGATCAACTGTCCTGTATTGCGCGACAAAATACTTAGCATTGTTACTTTATTTGCCAGTACTTCTTTTGCCCGAATTTGAATATCCGTTGCTTGACCGCGAGCATAACTCTTGGGCTGATGTAGAACTATCGTGGCATTAGGTAAACTAGCTCGGCATCCTTTTGTACCAGCCGACAACAACATGGCTGCCATTCCCATTGCTGAACCTATACAAATAGTATGAATGGGGGGCTTTATATAATTCATTGTATCGCAGATGGCAAAAGCTTCTGTTTCAAAGCCTATTGGTTCGCCACTATAGCTGGATGTGCCTGTAGAATTGATGTAAATTTTAATTGGCTTTTCTGGATCTTCGTATTGCAAATAGAGTAATTCTGCAATAATTAATTCCGTTACAGCAGGCACCAAAGGCATACCAAGATAGACTATGCGCTCCTTTAGTAGCAAAGAAGGCAAATCAGGAGGAGGTGTCCGCGAGTAGGCATCCCCGTAGTAAGGAGATTGAACAGCTTTAATTGGTGAGTCCATAGCCTGCAAAAGCCTTTAATAATGTCACTATCTTTGATACTGCCATCTTTTTTAGAGATGGATTTCTTGCTATGTAGATTAATTTAAAATATCCCTAAGATGATATTCTTAAGTAATACTTTATTTTACCTTCAGCAAGTTTATCCTGTCTGTCCGCATTTTTCAGGGAGTCTTAATCAGGATTCTACTACAATTTTACTTATATTTAATTCTAGTAGAAATATATAGGGTTAGTTGTTATTTTTTGTCCCAAATTATTTATGGACTATATGGGCTATGGCAATTATTGATATTTATAAATTATAATTATATTTTTCCATAAATTTAATTTAAATATTAAACCAATATAAAAATCATCAAAAAAGTTTATTGAAATTTATTGTCATTTATTTAATAATTTTGGCGGCTTGACAGGGCTAAAAGGATATAGTAGGTTTTTGAGTAGTATTTTTAAAATGGTATAATGGGTTAATTATAACTAAAATTTATATATTTATAGTATATAAGTGTTTAAAGCCTATTAGTAGCGTAAAAATTGGGAATAAACTAGAAGCGATCGCCGGAAAATTAGGCTAATTTATGCTATTTTTTCTTGGTCTATTACACTAAATATTTAATCGGGTGATTTGACAAAAAGGATATTTTGTGGTATAGGAGAGCGAAAATTTTAAATAGAGTAAAAGTCAAATTTATATATTGCCAGTATTCGATAAGGCATCCCAAAAAATAATAAAATGATAAGTGGGGTAAATACGGCTAGTTTTTGGCTGGCTTACCAACATATAGGCAAAAAAAAGTGATACAACTAAAAATAGAGATAAAAAGCGAAGATTGGGGCACTGATGACCTAATTTAAAAAATTGCTAGTCTCAAAAGTAACCGCAATATAAACTATAAGCAGTTAAACACAATGAAAATATAAAGTATTACAGACATCAAGCAGATGTGAAAAAATTAAAATTTAAAATAGCCATAAAATGGGTAATAATAACCCATAACCAGGTTATTATCACTGCCTAATATGTGCTAACACATATTGCATAGAGCTATTTATTGAGATTTCGCAAATTCATCGTTAGATAGGATGAAGAAAATAACATCCTAAAACCTATTAATTAAATTTGAAACGGAAACAAGGAAAAACTCATGGGCTTATTTGATCGCATTGGTAGAGTCATCAAAGCTAACCTGAATGATATCGTCAGCAAAGCTGAAGACCCAGAAAAAATTTTAGAACAGGCTATTATAGAAATGCAAGAAGACTTAGTACAGCTTCGCCAAGCGGTGGCTAGTGCTATGGCTACACAAAAACGTACAGAAAAACAATATAACGATACCGACACTCAAGCTAAACAATGGGAACAAAGGGCGATATTAGCTTTACAAAAAGGCGATGAAAATTTAGCTCGACAAGCCCTAGAGCGGAAAAAAAGTTTTGCTGAAAATGCGGCAACATTGAAAGCTAGTTTAGATCAACAAATACAACAGATAGACGGTTTAAAGCGTAATCTAATCTCAGTAGAAAGTAAGATATCAGAAGCTAAAACTAAAAAAGATATGCTCAAGGCAAGGCTAAATGCAGCTAAAGCACAAGAGCAACTCGGTGATGTAACTGGTAAATTTGGCAGTAGCAGTACTAGCGCGATGGCTGCTTTTGAGCGGATGGAAGAAAAAGTTTTAATGCAGGAAGCTAAAGCGCAGTCGGCGGGAGAATTGGCAGGTAATGATTTAGAACAACAATTTGCCATGCTCGAAAGTGGTAGTGGTGTTGATGATGAATTGGCGGCTTTAAAAGCACAATTGTCGATCGGTTCTGCTCAAAATGTCGGTAGCTTACCATCGGCGGGGCAATCTACTGCTAGTACAACGACACCGGGTTCGGCAGTGGATAATGAATTAGAACAATTGCGAAAAAAATTAAATTAGTATAGGAAATATCTTGACAAAATTACCTATTTATGGTATGTAGGCTGGTTTTGTCATATTTATTCTGATGATAGAAAAAATTAACCAAGATAGATATTTATAGATCTACCTTGGTTTTGTTGTTTATTGCGATAATAAAAACTGTCTAGTAAAGTTCACTCTCAAAAGAGATTTTTGTAAAGGAGTTCCGATGGGTGGGGTTATCAAGATTAAAGATGATCAGTTTGAAACAGAAGTATTGCAAGAGACAAAGCCAGTGTTAGTGTATTTTTGGGCTTCTTGGTGTGGTCCTTGTCGGCTGATGTCTCCATCAATAGATGCAGCCGCCGAGCAATATGGCGATCGCCTGAAAATCATCAAAATGGAAGTTGATGCCCATCCAGAAATAGCGAAGCAATACAAAGTAGAAGGGGTTCCAGCCCTAAGATTTTTCCAAAAAGGTCAGATAGTTAAAAACCATGAAGGAGCAATTAATAAGCAAAAATTATTTGAGATGATTGAAGAGAATATATAGAAATGGGGCAGGGGGGCAGGG
>CAWUOF010000464.1:0-3909 GCA_963923765.1 uncultured bacterium
TCCTCCTTCTGTCTTATCCTCAGCTTTACTAATACCCATAACAAAGCGATCTTTTAAGTTAGGAGTTCCATGAGTTCCATCACACAAATGCCATCCATTAGGAATATCATTTGTATTCCCATACCACATGATAATCATTCCTTTTATTGCAACACCTGCACCAACAAAAGATGTTGCATTTATTATTCCCTGAACATCTAATGCTGTTGTTGGTTGTTTGCCAATACCAATTTTATGATCATGTTCAATTAACCAAGTTTTTTTAACTCCTAAAATAACTGTATCGGAAGTATATTTAAGCAATCCTTCGTATTTAATATAAATATCTCCTCGACCCGCAGAAAGCGATGTTTTTACCCCTTCAAGGGTAATAAATATATCTTGACCGGCTTCTAAAGTTTTATTATTGCTACGCTTAGGAGTTATAATCCAAAATGGATCTTCGTTTTCAGTGTTACTTTTATAATCCCATTGATTTTCGGGTTCTATTTTTAATTGAATGCTCTTAAAATCTTCTTTTTTTATTAATGCCCAACGTTCACTTTTTACTTTAGGATTAATTTTATTATTTGCATCTTGAGAAGTTGTAGAAGCTGAATTTTTAGAACCTGTAGGATCTGCATCTATAGTAATAATAAACTGTGATTTTTCATTTAATGGGATATTTTCTTGACCAATATTAGTAATTTGCAGTTTAATAGCTTGTGGCTGGCCATTATTTAAAATACAATCATCATAGGCAAATGTAATAGCTAAAGGAGCTTTTCTTAGACCTCGACGACCGATAATACTAAGATTTAACGAAGAAGAACCTTCAACTGGGTCGTTTTGTCCGGCATCACTTTTTTTAAAGTAAAAATCTTTGTAACGAATTGAAATTGCAGTACCTCTAATGCCATTAACAGGATTAGCAGCAAGTCCCTTAAAGGTAATTGCTTTTGCTTCATTTTGACGAATTTCAAGATTATCATTTTTTTTCAAAATATATAAACAAATTGCATGGTTTTTCATCTCTAGGGGACGAGACATACTCCAATGTAGTTTACTATTTTCGTCTAAATCTATTTGTTGTAATGAAAAATCGGAAAGTTCTCCAGGGTTAAATTGTAACTCCAGATGAAAATTCTCAGGGCTAGGTTCTAATTTATCTTTATCTGGGTCTAAGTAAATAGATTTCTCTCCTGAACTATTGGTTATGTTAAAATTCAGTTTAACATTTCTAGGATCGTTATCTATATATAATACATCACGATCGCTACTGTTATCATAATCACAAAACTCAAATGTTAGAGGATTTTTAATTTGAATTTTATTTTCGGTAGGCATTGCTTTTACTCCTAATTTTTTTGACTTAGATTAACTGGTTGTAAATTAACTGTTGCAGGATTATTTGTTTAAGAATGAACCTTTTTCAACTTTAGCCATCCTTCGCGTATCTCTTGAGGATAAAAAGTTGCTTCTATGCTGGTTGGACGAATTTTAATGGTACATAAATCTAAAATAAACTCAATTTGCTTTTGGTAGTCTTTATAATTTGTTAATTCCGTATTTTTGCGTTGATTAACAGGAACAACCACCTTAATTTCTTCATTAATTGGGTTGTCTTCACTTAACCAGTAAATGTCTGTATTAAATAAATAATCCCAAATTTGCTGACTAGGTTTATCTGGCATTTGTTGATTCATAGCTTGCAGAAATTTAGATTTTTGAATTTTACCTATAGAGGAAATTTCCGACCATGTTTGGTTATTCTCTTTTTCTAACCAAGACCAACTATAATCCTGATTTTCTAAAAGTGGTAAATACATTTTTCCAGGAGTTAGAACTGGAGCAGTTAAAAATGTAGTTTCAATAGCATTTAAAGCATCTACATAATGTTCTGGCAAAATATTGATATCTTTAGCAGGTAAAATTCCGGAAACTAAATTAATGCTAGTGCGCGGATCAATTAACATCGTCACAATTTGGTTTTCATCTTGAATAGATTGATTAATTAATGCAGAATTGGTAACAATTAATTGTTGTGAGTTTTGATTGTTTGTTAACTTAGCTTGATTAGCTTGAGCAATATAAACAGCATCAGATAAGTTACCAGATTGATTTTCTAACCAATAACCTATTAAGCCATCACTTTTACGGCGATAATCTCCTAGACGCAAGGGAAAATCAACAGTGGTAAAACCGTTAGTTTCTCTAGTCGATCGCCTTAAATCTTGACGAAATATACTCCAATCTTGGTTAATTGCAGGTAATCCTTGTAACTCTAAGTTAATGCTTGCTCTGACTATTGCCATCGGTTGTCCCATTAACAGAGCTATAGAAGGGTTACTATCAAAATTGTTTGGCTCAATGTTTTCCCAGGCTTGACTGAGAGTTAAAACAAATTTTTCTAAAAAATCATCTGTTTTTTGGTCAAGATATTCTACTACTTTCCGAAGATAAGGATTAGGAATTTCTGTAATATTTTTAACAGCTTGACTGCTACCCGGTGCAGGTCGCCAACGCTGTTCGCCTATTTTGTGTATTTCTAATTCACCAAGCGATCGCCCTTCCCCATTATAAACTTCTATGGTTCTATCAATGCGATCGCTTAAAATCCATCCACAAATTGGGCTTAAACTTGGATGAGCAGCAGATTCTCCTTGATATTTAGAATCACCACATAACCACCTAAAATCAAGTCGAGCAGGCTGTACAAGACGTGGTGGTAAAGCGATCGCATTTTGACGATTATCAAAAGTCTTTAAATATTCCGGAGTAATTATATTTTCTGGCAAAGGAACATCTCTACTAATCCCAAAAGTATCTATTAATCTTAATCGCTGAATTTTTAAATCTCCTAAACGAATCGGATTAAAAAAGTTTAACGGTTGAGGGGCACTGGCAAGGCTTTGTTGAATTGCTATAGCAACTTCATTAATAAAGGGTTGATAATCACTAAATCCAATAGGATCTCCAATATTTAACTGTAATGTTTGTTTACGACCTAAAAGGGCTTGATTTAATCCACCTAAACATTGTGATAAACATTGAATCTTAACCAATTTTTGATAAACTTTTACTAAGGCAATATAAATATCTTTTTTAACCAGATTTTCTTTTTGTTCCAACCATTGGCATAAATCTGCATTATTGAGAAAATCCCAATTCAATTTTTGAATATTTTTACTTTTTCTATATTCATCAAAAATAGGTTGTTTTTGGAAATATTCTTGTAATTTTTCTGCCTGTTGTAAAGCAGCATAAGCTGTTAAAACATTATGGCCATTATAAACATCTGTAAAGTTATCTCCAGCAAATTGTTCTCGCTTTCTTTCTTGTGTAGAATTATTACTGCTAGGTATAGATGTTCTTTCTAAATCAACTAACGATTCCAGCTTATAATTGGTTAAAATAAAATTATTGGCATAATAATGGGTTGTATTTTGTTCTGTATTTATAGTTACTTCCCATTCTAATATAAAAGGTTGCCAAGGTTCCTGCTCCCATGTTGTTAATCCCGTTTTGTTTTTAGTAATTAATTCCTCTAATTTATTAATTAAAAGTTGAATACCATCCTGAATATTTGCCAGTGGCTTGTCTTTATTTAACAAGGAAAATACATCAGCCTGTGGTTGTTGCCAAACATAGCAATCTAATAAATTATTATTATCTGGTTGTGTATTATCTGGTTGTGTATTATCTGGTTGTGTAGTAGCAGTTGACTTAGTAATATCTCCTACAATCATTACAACAGGTTCATTAGGCTGCCAATACCGAGGACTAGGAATAGCTTTAAGTTGATAGCTTACCCCTGATTGTTTAACTTTTTCATCATTATTAAATGTTTGAAGATTTAAATTTAATTCTTTGAGTTTTGCTTGCAGTTTACTAGCAACAGAATTAGCATCGTTTGTGATGTTACTGGAT
>CAWUOF010000465.1:0-3906 GCA_963923765.1 uncultured bacterium
AAGGGCTTTTTTGTCCTGCTGGGATAGGACATTGCAAGGCGGATGGGTCTACATCAGCACGCCAAAGAACATTAAAAGCTTGCCTGACTTGGGCGATCGTCCCCTGGTGGGAACTACAAATAATTGCTAAGTCTCTATCTGTCAGGTTAAAACGTTCTAGGGTGCCTGTGGTAGTTACGGCTAAGGCTTGGAAAGGTTTTAAGGCTGATCGAACAAAGGAGGCTGTTTCGGCATTCCCAGCAACGGATAAAACCCGTCCTCGGTTATCACAAACTGCTGCCTGGACATGATGTTTTGATTCGATAATGCCTTCGCGCAATAGTCTAACTTGTAATTCTGCTGCTTGAGTTCTTTTTCCCATTGTCATGGGTTTTTATCTATCACCTTTAGTGACGCGAGAAAAAATTGGAATAATCATCAATAATTTTATTTTATTGGTTATGGGGAAATACTACACAGCAAATCTGACCAAACTTTTTAGTTTTTAGATGTTTTGTTTCTGTTGGAAATTCCCCTCCCCAATTATAACAAATACCAGGTAAGACTACCAGCTAATATAAATATACCTAGCATGGCCCATGTACGATGTAATCTTTGGAATATGGGTTTAATTTGGTGGGCAACTATTAGCCGATCTTGGGCGATAATTTCGGGGGGTTTTGTCCAAGTTTGACCATCATACCACCCGCTTTCTTCGTAAACTACGATTTGTTTATAGAGTCGATCACGCACATAGTACCAACCCAAGTATAACCGCAATACTGCCAAACTCATTATTAAACCAGCACCCGCCCCGCTACTTAACAAAAAATATCCTGGGTATTTCATCGGGGCAAAACTGGCGGCGGCTACTGGTCCTGCTACTATCCACGCCCCAGCCCAGACCCAAATTAGTTTACTAATATATTGCCATTTCGTTAACGTCACCCAACCAAAAAACCATGATTCTTTTAAGGCTTGGTATTCATTTAGGGGGCGTTGTTCCGGCGGTACTGGACATTTAAACGAGGAAATATCCATCATGCGCTTGTTACCCCTAATGTTTGAGTGGTGGTAAATTTTATTCTTTCTGCATGGCCCCAAAAGGCTTCTAAATTATAAAATTCCCTTTCTTTTGGCATCATTATATGGAAGATTACATCTCCATAATCTTGTATTATCCAGGTGCCCTGTTCTTGGCCTTCTGTACGTAGGGGATGGCGTTGTAATTCTTCTTCTACTTTATCTTCGATCGCCTGACAAATAGCCCTTACTTGTACACGGGAAAACCCTGTCACAATTACAAAATAATCAGCTAGATAGCATACATCTGCTACAGCCAGAACCATGATATCCCCAGCTTTACGGTCATCCGCAGTTCTAGCAATTGTTAGGGCTAGTTCATAGCTACTATCATCTGGTTTATGAGTCATAGAAGGTGAGTCAGTCAACTTTGGTGTTTCTTGTGGTAATTTTGTCATCTATGCTTTAATTTTTTTAGATTATATTACCATTTTCGGTAATTTCTCTATACGTAAATTTGCTCAATGTGCAAATAAATATTAATTCTATCATATTTATATTTTTTTTACCTGTTTTTAATAAGATATTTCTAAAATTTGGAAAATATGGGTTTCCTTAACAGGTAATAAACCTCTAAAACAGATGTTTTTCCCAATTAATTTTTATTTTTTGGTTTTCCTATATGTCTATTATCACAGCATAAAAAAAATTAGATAAAATGTCATGTTTTGTGATATTAACTAGATATCAATAATATTTTTATCCATATATTCAATCACATAATAATACTTACAATTTTAGTTAGTTTATATTGCCACAAAAATAATTATCTACAAAATTTACAACTTTGTAGATATTGTTGTAGTGCTAAACATATAAAATTATAATATAACAATTATTTTAACATTCATAACATTATTGATTTGCTATTTATTATTGTAAAAATTGCCAAAAAATTTCCAATTTTTACAATTATTTACTTGTCATGGTTAAAAACAATTCCTCATATTGATTTAATCTTTGTTCAAAATTATAATTTTCCACTGCATATTTTCTCCCATTTTCTCCTAACTCTTTTATTTTTTCTGGATGATTATATAAATCCAAAATAGCTGTCGCTAACGCTTCTGGATTTTCTGGAGGAACTAAAACACCTCCACCACTGTTTTCTATAGCATGGGCAGCCGTACCCGTCGGCGGAACAGAAGCAATTATAGGACATCCGCTGGCTAGGATAACGGGAATTTTTGACGGCATATTAAAAGCAATTACTCTTTCTTTTTGCACTACTAAACTAACATTAGCAGCGTTTAACATTTCTGGTAATTCTGTTCGAGGTTGTAGAGGAAGTAGTAAAACATTATTTCCTGGGGGATATTTACTCCGTAATTCATCAAGGGCGCGATTTTCTCCTACTATTAATATAACAATGTCGGAAATATTTTGTAAACGATAGGATGCTTTAATAACTGTATTTAATCCTTGGGTAAGGGCTATATTACCGGAGTATAAAACGACAAATTTATTTTGTAGTTGATGGCTGTTACGAAAGGTGTTAGTTTCTTTACGTAAAGGTTTGATAAAATTAATATCTACCCAATTGGGAATTAAAACAATTTTTTGGGGTGGCACGCCTTTTTGTAGTAAATTTTGAGTAAAGCCATCCGCGATAACGGTTATTTTATTGGCTGTACGATAGGCAAATTTTTCTAAAGCTGCAAAAATACGAATTACTAATTTATTTTTGAGTAAGCCAACTTGTACTGCGGCTTCGTGTTGGATATCTTGTATATTTAAAACTACCGGACAACGGCGCAACCAGCCTAAAAAAGTAGCGGGAAGACAAACAGGTAGGGGCGGGACAGTGGCTAAAATTATTTCGGGCTGACCACCGATGAGGGCATGGGGAAAACTGGTTAAAACAAAGCTACCATCGAGAAGTAAGCGATCGAGTAGTTTGGGGCGAGGTCGGATCCAAACATAACTGCGTTTAAGTAGTACACCATTACGATGTTCGGTTAGATATAATTTGCCTTGGTAGCCTGGATAAATGCGGCGTTCTGGGTAGTTAGGCATGGCGGTTACTACACAGACTTGATGACCTCTCTGTGCGAGTCCTTCGGCTAGTTCGGTCATTAAGGGGGCAATGCCGATAGGTTCTGGATAGTAGTTGTAAGAATATATCAAAATTCGCATAAATTAGTAATTTGGGATTGATGGCGATCGGTCTGTTTTATTGCTATAGATGGCCACCCTAATTTATTTGGGTTGCGATCGAATGGGAGAATAAATACTACCACCTCGATCAGCTGCAATTTTACGATAATAGAGTTATTGTTTTATTCAACAGAAAATAATTAATTTTTCAGTAAAAATATCGAAAAATGCAAGAACAGGGAACGGAAAACAGGGAACATAGGCGCAAAATAGACAATTTCTGCCAGATAATTACATTTAAGATATTTACTATATATCTATAAAATACCACCGAGTGTTTATTTTATGTAAAAACCTGTTTTTGCGCTGTTTTCACCTTTTTTGGGCAATTTTTCTATTTTAAACCTTTTCCGAAAGTCTTTTTAACAGGGAATAGTAAAATTTAGGTATGATTTCTTTAGCACTATTATTCATATAATCTACCATGCTGGTATTTTTACTAAAAACAAATTTCTGTAGGAACTGGTGAGGCGATCGCTATTAATTATTACAGATGTATGTTGTAGGGGCGGGTGATAGGAAAAATTATGATAAAAACCGCTCAGATAAATAAACCCGCCCCTTATCGAATATTTAAAAACCGGAAAAAGCCTAATATTGCGATCGCTATTAATTATTATTTATGTAGGGGTGGGTGATAGGAAAAATTATGATAAAAACCGCTCAGATAAATAAACCCGCCCCTTA
>CAWUOF010000466.1:0-3875 GCA_963923765.1 uncultured bacterium
TGGTAAACGCGGTCTGGCTAACTGACTGACTAACTCTGCTTGAATAGTATAGGAATGGGCAATACTTAAAATTTCATGCAAAGTAGCATTATCAATTTTATCTATTTGGTCGGCGTGTAATTTATAAATTAACCTTACCACTGCATTTTTAATTTGCTTTTTCTTAATAGCTTTAACTAAAGCTGCTTGGGGGTCATCTGCTTGGGAAATATCCACTTCTATAGTTTGAAAAACTCGGGCAGGTAAAGGGCAAAATTCCCACTTGGCTTTACCTTTTGTTACTTCTACTATTACATAACCTTTATTTTCTTTTTCTTCGCTAAAATCTACCCGTTCGATACTACCAGCATAAATGATGGGTGGATTATTAGATTTATTTAAATTTTGATGGCGGTGAACATGACCTAATGCTACATAATCAAAGGCATCTCTAGTTAATAAAGATACTGGTACTGTAAAACCTTTGCCTACTGCGAGAAACCGTTCGGCACCATATTCTGCTCTATCTGCCATTAAATGTGCTAAAAGTACAGTAGGAATTTGTGAATCTAGGCGACGAATTTCTGCTTCTAAAGCTAGTCTTAATTTTTCTATTAATAATTGGTTTATTTCTGCTAGAGATATGCCTTCGGTTTCTTGGCGTGTCATTAAAGTAGAACGAGTTAACCAGGGTAAAGTAATGATTTGAATTGGCCCATTGCGAGTTTCTATACGATGGGTTTGAAAGCGATCGCCCACAATAAAACCTGGTACTCCCAAAGTCCGATAAATACATAAACTCGCCCCGCCTCTACCTTGGGAATGCTGATCGTGATTTCCCACTAATAAAACTGTTGGTATTTCCGCATCTACTAACCTTTTAAATTCCTTGGCAAAAGCTTCTTGTACAAAAGGGGGTGGTGTGGCATCAGGAAAAGCATCTCCACCAAATAAAACTAAATCTACAGGTTCATTAAGTGCTTTATCTATACATTTTCCCAGGGTACTAACAAAATCTTCTAGGCGTGTATTTACTCCGGTTTCTGGATTAATACGACCATGACAAAAACTACTACCAATATGAATATCAGATAAATGCAAAATTTTAATCATTTTTTGCGGCATTTTTCAATCCTGGTACTTTTTTATATAGGTCATCCATAGTACAGCGAAAATTTATACTAGCTAAGTATAATTCTTCATTATCTTTATAAATGTATTCTATCCATTCTCCTGCTTCATTTAGCCGAAAACATTCTACTTGAATTTGATTTTGAGTAATTAATACATATTCTTTTAAGGTGGGTATTTTTTGGTAGTCGGCAAATTTTTCGCCGCGATCGAAAGCTTGGGTAGAATTAGATAAAACTTCAACTATTAAAGATGGGTAGAGAATAAACTCATCTGTAGAATCTGTATCTCGGCGATCGCACGTTACCGCTACATCAGGATAATAATAACAATTTGCCTCTTCTATTCTAACTTTTATATCTGAATTCAGCACAATACATTTAGTATCTAAAAGAAAATTCCCCAGCAATCTTATCAAATTATTAGCAATAATAACATGAGGTTTCTTTGCCCCTACCATTGCATAAACCTGGCCCTGTTTATACTCATGTTTTATCGGGCTGACTTTTTCCCCTTCTAAATAACATTCAGGAGATATATAAAAGTTATTTTTCTTAGCAAACATTTATTTTTCCTCTTGGTATTTAGATAATAATTTACTAGGCAAAATATATTGTATATTTGAGTATTACGTTATTCTCCTTTTAAAATTAATATTTGCTTCATCAGAGGTAATAATATTTAAGCTATATAATCGATTTTTATTATATATCTTATCACTACCACCAGCAAATTATTTTTGCGGCCAAGCGTATCAAATTTTTAAGTTTATTTCCTATTCCCCCTTTTTTAGAACAGATGGCTAATAACTAATAATATTTCTATTACTAGGTACTAGCCATGAAAAATTAACTAAAATTAACTAATTTAGATATGGATACCGCACTCAGTTTTAGCACTTCCGCGCCAACGGCCAGCGCGTTCATCTTCACCTTCACCGACTTTAGTAGTAATAGGTTCATCACCAATGCTAGGATAACCTTGGTCGTGAAGAGGATTATAAATCATATTATGTTCGGCGGTATATGCCCAGCTATCTTTACGAGTCCAGAAAGCCACAGGATTTACTTTTAAACGACCCTTTTTATCAAATTCTAATACAGGCATTTCGGCGCGGGTGGGGGCTTGGTCGCGACGGCGACCAGTAATCCAAGCAACAGTATTTAATTCTGCTAAACCTCTTTCTAAAGGTTCAATTTTAGTAACATCATGGAAGGCGAGGATATCTTTATCCCAGAAAGCCTCACCATAACGGGCAGTAAATTCTTCACGAGTATTGATATCGGGAACTTTGTAAGTACGTAGATCGAGATTATAGATTTCTTTAGCTTTAGCGACTAATTCCAGAGTTTGGGGAAAATGGTGCAAGGTATCGAGGAATATAACTGGGATAGGAGTGACTGGTTTTAGATCGCGGTAGAGAAGATCGGTAATTACAATATCATCCACATTAAAGGCGCTAGTTTGTACTAGACCATTGGGAATATTTTCCAGACACCAAGCCAAAATTTGCTTGGGGTGGGCAGAGGATAATTCTTGATTAAGTTTATCGAGGTCTAAATTTTTAGCGTCAAGTAGGGCTTGTGCAGACTGAACCATGATTTCTTGTATTTTTCAATGTGTTGGGTTTTTTCTAGGGAAATTTTACCAGATAAAGAAACATAAATAGATAGGGAAAGCGGATTTAACATAAAATTAATATAAATTTTATTTACAGATAATTACTTTTTGTATAGATTTGAAAATAATATCAAAATCAATTACTGGCGATCGATAAGATATATATAAAAAATAAAAGTAAAATCAATTATCATAAAATAAATTTTCGAGTTTTCCAGATAAGGGCTGTTACAGTATTGCTAAAAATATCTAACTAAAAAATACTTGCTTATTTTAAATAATTGAGTAATAATTCTCAAAATAAACTTATGGAACAAAAAAGGCGATCGCCTCCCATCTGCTGCCATAGTAACTAATATTGAGGTAAAAATAATGCACTTAATTTTGTATAGTAAACCTGGCTGTCATTTATGTGAGAATTTACACGAAAAATTACAGCAAATTACCGACCCCAAATTAGTAATAGAAATTAGAGATATTACAACTAAAGAAGAATGGTTTAATGCTTATCAATATACAATCCCAGTATTATGCAAACAAAACCAAAATAACAGGGATACAGAACCAGAAGAAAAAATATTGCCCCGTCTTTCTCCCCGTTGTTCGGTAAAACAAATACAAGAAATGCTAAAAAAATACACAGAAGAATAATTAGCCAGATGTGAGGATATTATAAAAGATGAAATTACGTGAATTATTAGCAGCAATTCCCCATTTAGAATTATCCGAGCATATAGCCTTAGATGCCGAAGTAAAAGGGTTATCTACCAACTCCCACGCTTGCAGCCCAGGAGATTTATTTATTGGGATGCCAGGAACAAGAGTAGATGGGGGAGAATTTTGGGAAAGTGCGATCGCAGCCGGTGCCATAGCAGCCCTAATTTCGCCCCAATTAGCCGCAAAAATACCACCACAAACTACAGCTTGTTTAATTCCCGTTGCAAATATTAACGAAATTTGCGGATTAGTAGCAACAGCATTTTATGGCTATCCTAACCAAAAAATGCAACTAATTGGAGTAACAGGAACCAACGGCAAAACCACAATTACCCATTTAATAGAATACCTACTAGAAAAAAAACAAATACCGACAGCTTTATTCGGTACTCTATATGCACGTTGGCCCGGTTATACAGAAACAGCAG
>CAWUOF010000467.1:0-3870 GCA_963923765.1 uncultured bacterium
GGCGGCACCAACAACTATACAGTAACCAAATTAAACCAACTAAAAATGTTAAAAAACTCAGAAAAATATATATCAAAAAACCATAAAACCCAACCCATACTTAATCATCATCCCCAACCCCCAGAAAAATCCTACATATCAGGCATTGCTTATGGCAGCTATGCCCGCATATTATTAGCAGAAACCCTAGAAAAATTAGAAAAAATCACCATAGAAAAAACACCCCAAAACCAACATAATAATAACATCCAATACCCATCACTAAAACTAGAAAACGTACCAGAAATACTATGGGAAGCAGTATCTCTAGCCCATACCCTAGTCAAACAAATAAAATCTTAATCACCAAACAGGAGAATAACTAAAAACATAACAAAAAAAACAAAACAACCGAGAAAAAAACCAGCAAAAAACATCTTATGACTAAAACTAAAAATCCTTATGCTAAACTAACAAAGGAACAAAAAATAATGATAATAAATAAAACTCATAAAATTTAATTTTCCCCTAAAAATCTTACAAACAATAAGTTTACCACCAGCTTGAATCAGTAGATAAACCCAAAAAAACAACTACAAAAACAAGCCCAAAAACCACAAAATTGTAAGAATAAAAAAGTTTTTCAGTCTCGGATTTAGTTGAAAAAAAAACACTCATGCAGATTACCGACGACCTCAACAAATTACTAGACATTTTACCGGATGAAATTCGCGATCGCCTCGAAAAACATCCACAACGAGAAACACTAATAGAAGTAGTAATGGATATCGGACGACTCCCAGAAGCCCGATTTCCAGGCAACGCAGACTATCTTTCCGAGACACCTATTTCGCGAGAAAGCCTAAAACATTCCATCCAAAAAGTAGGACACTTTAGCACCGATAACCGAGCAGGCATTGAACAAACCCTACATCGCATCAGCGCCATTAGAAATCGCTCCGGCGAAATAGTCGGCTTA
The DNA here is from genome assembly GCA_963923765.1 of uncultured bacterium. Taxonomy (GTDB): domain Bacteria; phylum Cyanobacteriota; class Cyanobacteriia; order Cyanobacteriales; family CAWUOF01; genus CAWUOF01. The sequence goes on from CAWUOF010000467.1 coordinate 959, forward strand.
ACCTGCCGAGTCGGGAGAGCCGTTTTTGGCACAATAGGCACAATTCGCGACCTAGTAGAAACCGGAAAATCCATCCTCATGCTAGGACGTCCTGGTGTTGGCAAAACCACAGCCCTACGAGAAATAGCCCGAGTTTTAGCCGATGACTTACACAAACGAGTAGTAATTATCGACACATCCAACGAAATAGCCGGTGATGGCGACATACCTCACCCAGCCATAGGTCGTGCCCGTCGGATGCAAGTAGCTCGGCCAGAATTTCAACACCAAGTAATGATCGAAGCCGTAGAAAACCACACACCAGAAGTCATAGTCATAGACGAAATAGGCACCGAATTAGAAGCATTAGCCGCTCGCACCATCGCAGAAAGAGGAGTACAACTAGTCGGCACAGCCCATGGCAACCGCATAGAAAATCTCATCAAAAACCCCACACTTTCCGATTTAGTAGGAGGTATTCAAGCAGTCACTCTAGGAGATGACGAAGCACGACGGCGACGCTCTCAAAAAACCGTTTTAGAACGCAAAGCACCCCCAACTTTTGATATTGCCGTCGAAATGCTAGAAAGACAACGCTGGGTAGTCCATGAACAAGTAGCAGAAACAGTAGATAGCTTACTACGCGGACATACACCCAGTTTACAAATCAGAACATTAGGAGAAAACGGCGAAGTAATTATCACCCACGAAACCCCAGAAACTTCCGAATTATCCTTAGTTACCAACTCCAATACCTTTAGCAATTCTTCCCGCAATTTTACCCCACCCAAAGTCACAGGATGGCGAGCAGATGGCGTAATGCGACCCTTACCTTTTCACAAAGAAAAAGAAACATCTAACGAAACCAAATACTTTGAACAAATGTTAGATGCCGCCGAAGAAAAAATCACAGAATATAAGGAGGAATATAAAGAAGATAAAATAGAAAACTTCGTTGGACCAAATGGCGAAGACTGGCCTGTTCGCGTCTATCCTTTTGCCATCGGTCGCCAACAAGTAGAACAAGTCATTCGAGTACTAAATTTACCCATAATCTTAACAAAAGATATCGATAACGCCGATGCAGTTTTAGCCCTGCGATCGCACATCAAATCCCATACTAAATTAAAACCCATCGCCAGATCTCGTCACCTACCCATCTACACCATCAAAGCCAGCACCATCCCCCAAATCACCCGCGCCCTCCGGCGTCTCCTGGAAATGGATGAACCAGGTAATTTCGATATCCCCGATCTACGCTTATTTAGTCACAATGGCAACGAAGATGAAATAGAAGCCCTCGAAGAAGCTCGCCTAGCCGTAGAACAAATAGTTATCCCCAAAGGACAACCCGTTGAACTACTCCCCCGCTCTGCCAAAGTCCGCAAAATGCAACATGAACTCGTCGAACATTATCGACTAAAATCTAGCAGCTTTGGTGAAGAACCTAATCGCCGTTTACGCATTTATCCCGCTTAAAATCTTCTTTACTCCGAATTTTACCCCATAACTAACCAGAAAACCAACCCCTTAAACCCATCCTTCTCCCCAGCTACAAAGCCCTCTATTAACCATCCACCAAGGTGCATCATTAAAAATAACTAACAAAATAACTCATTTTTCAGTTATTAACTCCAGTTATAATAATGATGCACCTTTAATTTCAACATCATTACCCAAATATTACTAAATATTAAAAATATTAGAAAATCATTATTTTCTCACATCTTTACTAATTATGGAAAACACACATTATCTGATTTTTAGCCTCAACAATAGTTTATATGCTTTAGAAGCATTTTGTGTGCAAGAAATATTATTCCTGCCCGAAGTAACACCCATTCCCGAAGTCCCTTTAGATATAGTTGGTATTATTAATTTACGAGGCAAAATATTACCAATTATTGACCTAAATATACGATTAGGATATCAACTAGAAGAATATTCTATTAATGATAGTATTATTGTCATTGATTACCAAGAATTTAAAATAGGTATCATTGCCAATCAAGTCCACGAAATCCAAAACATATTACCAGAAAATATCACCACTGATTTATCCCGCGATCGCCTCAAAAAAAATACCCCCAAAAAAATTAACCTCAGCAAAGTTTTAGCCGGTTTTGCCAAAATAGACGCAAACCTCATCATGGTAATTAACCTCGATAATCTAATTACCTATGTAGAAAAATGTTTTGCTGAAAAAAATATCGATACAATTACCAATAACCAAAACATCGAAACCCCAGACGATAAACCAACACAATCATCTATCATTAATGAACATCATCGAGTATTTTGCCCTCATGCCACACCAGAAGAAAAAATCATCTTTCAAGAAAGAGCAGAAAACTTAAGGCGATCAATAGATAGTGAAGACTCTAAAGGCTTAATACCTTTAGCAGTTATAGGCTTAAATAGCGAATACTTTGGCCTAGATCTCCAACTAATCCGAGAATTTACTGATATTCGCCAAACTACTCCCATACCTTGTTGCCCACCCCACATCATAGGTAACATGAATTTACGCGGAGAAATATTAACCTTAATTGATATTCGCGGCTTCCTTAACCTCTCCCTATCCGGCAACAATACCTCAAAAACAATGGTAATTCATATTAATGATTTAGTAGTAGGAATTATCGTCGATGAAGTATATGATGTCACCTATATTCAACCATCAGAAATTATGCCCATACCCATCGCCCTACATTCTGGCAACGAAGAATATTTACGCGGCACCATTAACTACGCAGAAAAAATGATGAGTATCTTAGACTTAGCCAAACTTTTAAGCCAAGAAGAATTAATAGTTAGTGAAGATGTTTAAATCAACCTTTCACCCCTAACAGTTCCCCCCGTTATTGCGCCCGTTATTGCGCCCGTTATTGCGCCCGTTGTTGCGCTTTAGCGCCCGTTATTGCGCCCGTTAT
>CAWUOF010000468.1:0-3862 GCA_963923765.1 uncultured bacterium
ATAAGATAAATAAACCCGCCCCTGTCTTATCGATTAATTACCAACTAGAAATAAGGGTAATCTTTGTAAAACTTGTCGCTGATGGAATAAAGCTTATAATATTCACCAAAAATTAGCATGAAACCTGTAGAAATCTACTACTACTATGCTATCTGTTGGACAGGAAGCCTACACTGCCTCAAGCGGTCAGTGTAGGTATTTCACCACGCAAGAATTAAAAATTAAGAAAATACCAGAAAGAAAAGATTACGATTTCCTCTATCTTTTCTGAGAAATTGTGATTTGGCATTTTTGTAATTAATCCTTAACTAGCCATACCACGAGGCACACCTTCGAGAGCTTCTTCTTCAGTTTCAAAAATTTCAAATACAGAATCCATCATTGTAACTTCAAATACTAATTTGGCTTCTGGATGAACATTACATATTCGGAAACTGCCTTTTACCTTGTCGGCATCTCGCATTCCTGCTACCAGGGATGTCAGGCCAGAACTATCAATAAAATTGACTTGACCTAAATTAACAACGACATGACGGCTAAGTTTAGAAATACACTCTTGTAGCTTTAAGCGAAATTGCCAAGCTGTGGTAATGTCGAGGCGTCCAGTGGGTGCCAAGACGATTACTGTGGTTCCGTCTTGTGTTGTATAGGATTTTTGATCTATTTGAATCACTGTTCCTCCCCCTCAAAATTGTGTATCTACAAGATGGTTTTGCACTGGGCTTTAATCTTAGAAATTGTAGACAAATATAAAATAAATAGTTGCCTGCTTAAGTCTAAGCTGTGATGTTGCCAGCGATCGAGAACAAATAGGTTAAAACATAAGGGCGAATGTCGGAACTTATATTATTATTATGGACAAGCTACAACTAAGATGATCGCCCTAGAGTTTAACTAGTTGGTTACTTCAGTAGTTTAACTTAGACATTTGCAGAGGCAGGTTTCCAGTTAGCCCAATCTTGAGGCTTCAAGAAAATTTCATAAAGATTAGCTTCAGGGGTATTAGGTTCTGGATGATAGCAATATTCCCAGCGTACCAAGGGAGGTAAAGACATCAAAATCGCTTCTGTGCGTCCATTGGTTTGTAGACCAAAAATTGTACCGCGATCGTAAACCAGGTTAAATTCTACATAACGGCCTCGGCGATAAAGCTGAAAATTCCGTTCTCGATCGCCATATTCTATTCCTCGACGGCGTTCAATTATAGGCAAATAAGCAGGTAAAAAAGATTTTCCGCATTCTTGGATAAAAGCAAACAAATCTTCCCAGGAACGATTTTCAATAATTCCTACTTTCTGACTATAATTTGCTGCTGGCCCTTCCTGATTAGGGCCGCGATATAACTGTCCCTGACCATCTTGATAATCAAAAAAGATACCGCCAATGCCGCGAGGTTCTTGACGATGTTTTAAATAAAAATATTCATCACACCAGAGTTTAAAAGCAGGATAATACTCTTGGTGATGTTTATCGCAAGCTTGCTTAATAGTTTGGTGGAAATGGACAGCATCCTCTTCAAAAGGATAATATGGGGTTAAATCAGCACCACCACCAAACCACCACACCGGGCCAGCTTCAAAATAGCGATAATTAAGGTGAACAGTAGGAATATAGGGATTACGGGGATGTAATACCATAGAAGTGCCCGTAGCATAAAATCCATGACCTGCGGCTTCTGGGCGTTGTACTAAAATAGATGGTGGTAATTGGGTTCCCCATACTTCCGAGAAATTCACACCACCTTGTTCAAATACAGAGCCATCACGGATAACACGAGAACGACCACCACCACCTTCTGGACGTTCCCAGCTATCTTCTTTGAAGGTGCTAGTACCATCTGCTTTTTCTAGTCCTTGAGTAATTTCGTCTTGTATCTGACGCATAAACTGGCTGACTCTGGTTTGAGAATCAGATGGTGGCCCTGCATGGCTAGTAGTGGTTGTTTCGGAAGTCGAATAAGCATTCATAAGTTGAACTAAATCGGATTGTGGTAAAAATTATATAGAGTTGGGCGAGAATAAGAATATCTGTTAATAGTGATGAAACAAACTCTTTTTCCTTTGCTCCTCTGTTGCTCCTCTGTTCCCCTGCTCCTATACGAGTTTTTTAGAAGCAGAAAATTAAATAAGAGTATTTTGGTTAGCCCATCATTCCACACTACTACAAGCTGTGAGAATCAACTAATTTTTCCAGGAGACGATCGGGTTAAGATGCATTAAGAAAACATCACAAAACCCCGATAATCCATTAAGGGGCGATCAATCATGTCCAAAACTCTTGATACTAGCTCAGTTTTAGAAATATTGCGACCTGTGCAAGATCCCGAACTTCGCAAAAGTTTAGTGGAACTAAATATGATTCGCAATGTAAAAATCGATGATGCAGGCACAGTCAGCTTTACTTTGGTACTGACTACTCCTGCTTGTCCTCTACGCGAATTTATTGTGGAAGACTGTCAGCGAGCGGTTAAACAGTTACCAGGGGTTAAAGATGTGGTGGTAGATGTTACAGCCGAAACTCCTCAGCAAAAAAGTTTACCCGATCGCACAGGTATTAATGGTGTCAAAAATATTTTAGCTATCTCCAGTGGTAAAGGAGGGGTTGGAAAAAGTACCGTTGCCGTCAACGTGGCTGTAGCCCTTGCCCAAGCTGGCGCAAAAGTAGGCATGATTGATGCTGATATATACGGCCCAAATGTGCCCACCATGTTAGGTCTGGAAAATGCCCAAGTTATGGTGCAACAAGGACAACAAGGAGAAGTTTTAGAACCTGCTTTTAATTATGGTGTCAAGCTGGTTTCTATGGGCTTTTTGATTGATAAGGATCAACCGGTAATTTGGCGCGGCCCAATGCTAAATGGTATTATTCGCCAATTTCTCTATCAAGTACAGTGGGGAGAATTAGATTATCTCATTGTAGATATGCCCCCCGGTACCGGTGATGCTCAACTTACTTTAGCCCAAGCAGTACCTATGGCTGGGGCGGTAATTGTCACTACACCACAAAATGTGGCTTTACTAGATGCTCGTAAAGGTTTACGGATGTTCCAACAAATGGGAGTATCTGTTTTGGGAATTGTGGAAAATATGAGTTATTTTATCCCCCCAGATATGCCAGAAAAAAATTATGACATTTTTGGCTCTGGAGGTGGTGAAAAAACAGCGAAGGAATTAGCAGTGCCTTTATTGGGTTGTGTGCCTTTGGAAATTCCTTTGCGCCAAGGTGCCGATCGCGGTGTACCAATTGTTATAGCAGATCCATTATCGGCTTCGGCTCAGGCTTTGGTAGCGATCGCTCAACGCATTGCTGGTAAAGTCTCTGTGGCAGCCCTAGTTTAAATTCTATTTCCCGATTAGCCATCAAGTAAAATATGCTCTTCCACAAGACAGTCCATCGGTTTCGCGTCCCCTACTGGCTTAAGCCTTGGCAGAATATCGATTGGACTTTACTAATTTTAACTACTGGTCTCACTTTTTTTGGTGGGATTATGATCCGTAGTACCGAACTACACCGAGGACAAACTGATTGGTGGGCGCACTGGATTTTAGGCGCTATTGGTGTTGTATTGGTAGCGATTATTTCTCGCTGGCGTTATGACATTTTGATGCAGTGGAAATGGATAATTTATACCGTTATTAATCTGTCTCTAATCGCGGTAATGTTTATTGGTACCAGTGCTTTAGGGGCAGAAAGATGGATTAATATTGCAGGTTTCCACGTTCAACCATCAGAGTTTGCTAAGTTGGGAATAATTATCACCTTGGCAGCTATTTTGCACAATCAAGGTGCTGCCTCTGTACCAGCAGTTGCTAAAGCTTTGGGTATTACTTCTGTTACCTGGATTTTGGTGTTTATTCAACCA
>CAWUOF010000469.1:0-3848 GCA_963923765.1 uncultured bacterium
TTTATAAATATTTTATCAATTATTCCTAATGCCCAATTCTAAATTCTAAATTCTACATTCTACATTCTACATTCTGCATTCTAAATTCTAAATTCTACATTCTAACCCGCTTATCGTCTAGTATCAAAATTGCTCGAAAAACCCGCCCCTACAAATTTATAAATATTTTATCAATTATTCCTAATGCCCAATTCTAAATTCTAAATTCTAAATTCTACATTCTACATTTTTAAGGATATATGTAGGGGCGGTTTATTCGATTAATTATATGATAAATCGATAAGATAAATAAACCCGCCCCTATCAACTAAAAAAACCTCCAAAAATCCCCAATAAAATCTATAGGGCAAAAGCAGAAGGTCGATCGCGCCAAGAATTAGCTAATTCAATTTGTGCAGCTAAAGCAATTACATCAGCATCAGCGGCAGGTTTTCCGACAAGTTGAACACCTACAGGTAAATTATTATCACTTAAACCAATAGGAAGTGCGATCGCTGGTTGTCCAGAAACATTAAAAGGCGGACAAGGAGCAATCCAATTAATTATTTTTTGTAACCTTTCTTCCGGACTTAAATTTGCCCATTCACCAACACGAATCGGAGAATGTAAATAAGTAGGCAAAAGTAACATATCAAAATTATCAAAAAATGCTACTATTTTCCTAGCAATAACTTGTACTTTATGAACTGCCTGCAAATATTCCCCCGCACTAACTTTATTTTCCCATAACCATCTATTCATCGGTTCTAAGGCTTCAGGGGGCAATCCTGAACTAGCTACAGCAGATTGCCAAATTATAGTAAAAGGTTCTATTAAATCGCTAAAATCTGGAGTAGCATTTTCAACTGTATGCCCCAGGTTTTGCAGTAATTCTACTGTATCTAATACTGCTTGTTTACAGCTTGATACTGCTTCTCCCAAGGGGAAAAGTTCAGTGGTAAATGCTATTCGCAAATTACCTAATTTTCGAGTTTGCGAACCTGTTAAAAATGATGGATTTGGGTCAGGCAACCAATAAGGATCTCCGGTAACATAACCAGACATAATATCTAAAAGTGCCGCAGCATCAGCAACAGTACGGGCTATGGGGCCATTGGTAGCCATGCCATTTAAATAATCACCTACTGGCGCGTTAGTAACTCGACCCCGTGATGGTTTAATGCCAACTAAACCACAACAAAATGCAGGACCGCGAATGGATCCACCTGCATCAGAACCTTGGGCGATCGCACATAAACCAGCCGCTAGAGAGGCTGCTGCACCACCACTAGAACCACCAGGAGTGTAATCTAAATTCCAAGGGTTTCTGGTGGGGGGAAATGCTAATGCTTCTGTGTAGGGAAAAGAACCTAATTCGGGGGTAGAAGTTTTCCCTAAAATAATACATCCTGCTTGGCGTATTCGCACTACAACGCCATCATCGTAGGTGGCAATATGATTTTTTAATAATTGATTGCCTCGACTACAAGGTACACCTATAACTGGATTGAGATCTTTAATGGAAATTGGCACCCCAAAAAAAGGAGGTAATTCGGAGGTTTTTGTCAGTTGTTCGGTTTTAATTTTGGCATCGGCGATCGCCTCTTCTGCCATAACTGTAAAATAACTACCTATTTGTAGATCTAATCTTTGGATACGTTCTAAATAAAGTTGGGTTAATTCGAGGGGTGATATTTCTTTACTACGGATGAGTTGGGCTTGTTCCAAAGCTGGTGTAAAAGCTAAATCTATTTGATTCATATTGATGCTCGATCGATATTTACAAAAATCACACGCAAGATAATCCTAGCCTTATTGGTTTTTATATTAGACCTCTTACGTGCGAAAATCTGTCATTGCGACAGCGAAGAATATCTAAGATACTTCGCTACACTGCGGCTCAGTATGACATATTATTTTCGCAAGAGGTCTTATGTACAATCTATGTACAATCTATTTACAATCTAAAGATTCAAAAACTTTATCCGCTTTTACTTTCGCCTCCTTTCCTTGTGTTTGCAACATCACTATCTGCATTTTGTTATTATTTATTACCTGGGCTTCGTAATTAACAGCCGGTACTGCCTCTGTTTGACTAGCTTGAGTTACTGTTCCTTCTGTAATTTTAACTGATACTTCTTGACTACAAAGCTGTTTTTTTTCAGTGCGAGTAAACTCTACTTTAAAGTTATTTTTGTGATTTTTTTGAGTCTGATTTTCTAAGGATTTTTTCATTTCCTCCTCTTTACCTTGAAAATCTGCGGTAAATTCTGCTAGGGTTAATTCTACTTCTGGCGGTTCATTATTGCTAACTACCTGAGCCATTTTTAAATTACCAACATTGATTAAAAATACTCCTTTTGAACCATTCGGAATATCATATTCCATAATACTTTTGGCTGTTTTTTCTGCGGCTTCAGGATTCATCATTGTATCTAAAGCTTTTTTACTTAAATATCCCAATGTGATAAATATTCCCCCTAATAAAATCAAGGTAATACCACAGCCAATACCCAGCCATTTTAAAATATTTGGCGATTTTTTAGGCTGGGTTTCTTGTGGATGAGACATTGCTACTACTCCTAATGTTAGACGCTTTTTATGATAACTCACGACAAGCGCGATATAAATCTTTCCATTCGTCTCTTTCTTTTACTACTGTTTCTAAATATTCCCGCCAGATAACTTTATCTTGTACAGGATCTTTAATAACTGCGCCGATAATTCCAGAGGCAATATCTGGCGCCCGAAGAGTACCATCGCCAAAATGTGCGGCTAAAGCTAACCCGCTATTTACTACCGAAATAACCTCGGCTGTGCTGAGAGTTGCGCTAGGTGTTTTTAGCTTTGTTTTACCATCGTTTGTTACTCCATTACGCAATTCTCGAAAGATAGTAACTACCCGCCTTACTTCTGATAGTGCTGGGGGTTCGGCGGGTAATTCTAAAGCCCTGCCTAAACTTTCTACTCGTCTTTGCACTATTTCAACTTCTTCTTCTACGGTTTTTGGTAAAGGTAAAACAACTGTGTTAAAACGTCTTTTTAAGGCGCTAGAAAGTTCGTTTACACCTTTGTCTCGATCGTTTGCTGTTGCTATGACGTTAAATCCTTTCGTGGCTTGTACTTCCGAGTTTAACTCTGGAATTGGTAGAGTTTTTTCTGATAAAATAGTAATTAAAGTGTCTTGTACATCAGCAGGAATGCGGGTTAATTCTTCTACTCTGGCTATTTTCCCTTCTCGCATTGCTAACATTAATGGACTGACTACTATGGCATCCATTGAGGGGCCGTCAGCTAATAAGCGCGCATAATTCCACCCATAACGAATGGCTTCTTCACTTGTTCCGGCTGTGCCTTGAATTAATAATGTAGAATTTCCAGAAATTGCTGCGGATAAATGCTCAGAAACCCATGATTTTGCTGTGCCAGGAACTCCTAATAATAATAAAGCTCGATCGGTTGTGAGAGTAGCAACTGCTATTTCTATAATACGGCGATCGCCTATATATTTTGGCGATATCTCAAACCCATTGTCTAATTTTCCCCCTAAAATATATATAGTTACTGCCCAAGGTGATAATTTCCAATTGGGGGGAAGTTGCCTATTATCAACTTTAGCTAATTCTTCTAATTCATTAGCAAACTGTTGTTCCGCGTGTTCCCTTAATAAGGTACTTGCCTGTGGTGAAACATTGGCTTTATTTTTAGATTTTCCTGCACTCATGTTTGATTCCTGAATTTGATTAATAATCTACTAAAATTCTGTGTTACTCTGTCTTACCCAGTTAGTTTTCTATATTTTAAATCAAAATTTTCAAAATATCCAAAAATTATCTATTTTTTTTCTATTTTTTCTGGCTATCAATATT
>CAWUOF010000470.1:0-3839 GCA_963923765.1 uncultured bacterium
TCTGGATTATTTAAATTATCAGGACTATCTGCATTATCTCCGCGATGGTAACGACGACGATAAATTAATTCTAATTGACCGCCATATTCTTGAATAAAAGCTTTTTGTTGTTGATATAACCCACGAAAAATATTAGCAAATAATAAAGTTATAATAGCTACTACTAAACCGGAAGCAGTAGAAATTAAAGCTTCACTAATTCCTGCTGAAACATTACCAGCATTACTAGCTACTATATCCCCCACTTTTAAAGACGCAAAAGAAGTAATTAAACCCAGAATTGTACCCAATAAACCCAGTAAAGGTGCAATACCAACAATAGTTTCAAACACCGTATTAAAACGCCGCAATATTAATAATTCTGTTGTAGCTGCACTTTCTAAAGCTAACCGAAATTCCTCCGGCGTTGGTGTTTCTAATTCTAAAGCTGTTAAGAAAATTCTCACTAAAGGTAAATCCTGATTTTTCTCCAGATAAGGTATTAATCTGATTTCCACATCACCGCCAAAAGTACGTCGATAACGATGGAGAAAATCTCGAATAACTCGCCCTTGTCGTCGTATTATCTGTATCCAAAAAATAATTCTTTCTAAAATTAAAGTCACTGCTAATAGAGAACATCCTAGCAATGGCCACATTACTATTCCACCCAAGGAAAATAGATTAAATATTTGCATAAACCCGATCCATTTATAATCATTACATCAAGAGTGGCAAGTAAAATTACGATTCCACTCCTTAATGTTATTTTTTTCTGTAGGCTAGATTTTTTATCAGGAAAAAAATTTAATAAGATGTGATTTTAATTGATAATTGATAATTGATAATTTTTAATTGATAATTGTAATATTAGCCCAAGTTAATTAAGGGAGTCTTATTTATTTTTGTATAGGGAAGAATTATATAAAATTTTTTCTTGATGAGTTAATAAAGTACAATCAGATAATGGATAAGCTACACAAGTAACAGTATATCCAGCCGCTATTTCATTGGGACGTAAAAATTTTTGTTCACTTTGATTAAGTTTACCACTAATAATTTTAGCAACACAAACAGAACATTCTCCCTGCTGGCAAGCAGAAGGCAAACGAATGCCTGCATCTTCAGCCATTTCGAGAATATAGCGATCGTCTGGTACTGCAATAGTGCGATCGAGGTTAATATCTGGATTAATTAGCCGAACTTGATAAACTGTCATTTTTCTTAATAAATGTGATGGACAAAATATATAGCTTTACCCTTATTATACCATTTGATAAATAAAATTTCCCAAAATTCCGGAATGTATTTTAACAAATTAGTATCTACATAACAGATTATCTAAATATATGTTTTCGAGGGATTATGAAAAAACAAATCAAAAATATTGCAGCTTTTATTTTCTTATTTACACCTACCATAGCTATTGCAGCCGAATTACCTAAAACTAATTCTGAAGGCGATTATATAGGCAAAACCGGACATCCTTTTTGGCAAGTCATTACCTCAGATACAAATGGTCTTAGTTGTCGGATGGGAGATATGTCAATAGATGACATAGTTAGCCCTAGTTCTCCACCATTAAATATTAACAATTTACCGGTAGTTACCAACTTAGAAAAAAATCAAATAATCGAAGCAAGCCCTATTCCGGCTGGTTTTGTGCTTAAATATGATGTAAATAAAAAACCTTGGCTATTTATTACAGAAAGTAATTGTTTTGTTCCTGCTAATTCTCAGTATGTAAAACCTGTAAATAAGTAATATATCGTATAATTTGCCCTGACAATAATTATATTAGTCAAATCAAAATTATCAGAAAAAATCTGATAAAATATGTAGGGTATGTAGGGGCGAGTTTTGCCAGGGATTTGATATTTAATAGATAACCTGAATAAACTTTGCCTTCTGGTAACGATCGCTTCTAAATAATATAATTATTTAAAAACTAAAACTTAGGCTATAAACCTAAGTTTATTTATTTTTATTGCTAGTCATTGTGGTAGAGGTATTTTTCAAATATACTAACCCAGTATAAAGCTGAAATGCAGAATCCCAGAGGGTATCTTCTCGACGAAATACATCAATATAGGGTGTAATTTGTTCTAAAAAATCTGGATAATCCAGGGCTGTTTCTGCAAAGGGTGTAAATTCTGACCAAATTGGAATTTTAGATAGTTTTGGATTGATATGAGTAAGTAAGTTATTCCATTTAATGCGATTAGTTGCGTGATTAAGTTGGATGCCTTTTTCCTGTTGTTGGGTAACAAATTTTATACCTTCCTGAAATTGATAAGTTAAATCACAAAGGCGAATAATACAACGTCTAGCGGGTAAATGTAAATCCCATACTTTTGCATAATCATGGGTAATTTCTTTCCATTTAATTTTATCTCGACTGCGATAATCAGAAGTTACCACTTCTTTAAAAATTGGTAATAAGCCTTCTACTCGCCATGCTATTTCTGACCAATTAAAGTTAACTGAACCTAATTCATTATTTTCATTTTGACAAACTACGGTAGCTTGTCGATCGGCTGCGGTAAAATAGTTAACTCGAAATACTTTTATTTTTTTGATATCTGTTAAAGCAGCACAAAAAGTGGGAATGTTTGCTTCTCGTAATTCTTGACTATAAACTCGTAATTCGCCAATATTACCGGTACGATATAAACGCCAGCCTCGACTTTGTAAAAATTGTCTAGCATTGTAGGGATCTAGTTTCATTATTCGCCCAAATTTTTGGGCGGCTTCTTTTCTATCTTCATTATTAATAGGTTCTAAAATTAATGCGCCTATGCCGATATTATTTGGATCGTTTTTAGCTTCTGCTATGGCTTGTTTACGTTTATTTTCTTCATTATTTTGTATTCTTTGTAATCCTTGACGGGCTTGGGCTAATAATTTAGGAATTGTTGTTTCTCGCATTACTTGGCGATAAAATTTTTCGGCTGCTTCTGCTTTGTTATTTACTTCTTGTAAACGTGCAATATAAAAGATTACCCAAGGGTCTTGGGGTGATTTTTGATACAATGGTTTTAATAATTGTGCGGCTTGTTGGTAGTCTTTGCGATCGAAGGCAGCAGCTACTTTTTCTAGTTCATTCATATAGATAATTTCAAAGAAACAACTTAATCCAAAAATCTGTAAAATTCCTGATAAATCAAAATTTATTAATTAGCTAGGTTTTTACTTAGGTTTTTATTACGTAAGTAATTATACGGCATTACATTTACTATTTTTTATAATACCCAAAAAATTATTTTTTTCACCATAAAATAACACTTAATCGATTTTTCCCATTTCCCAGGCTGCTGCTACTAAAGATAGGGCTACTATGGGGGCGGTAACTGCCCGGAAAATTCTCTTGCCCAGGGATACTGGCTGAAAACCTGCTTTTATTGCTTGGTTTATTTCTGTTTCTGTCCATCCCCCTTCTGGACCGATAGCAATAATTAAGGATGGAGTGTTATTTATTGATGTTTTTTTTGTCAGATTTTGAGTTTGTAAACAATGTAATAAATGAGGATAATTTCCCCGTGATTCGCAGATATATTTATAATTGGTAAATGATGTATTTGGATTAATTTTAGATAAATATTCGCTAAAATTATCGCTATTTAAAATATCAGGAATTATTTGGCGTTCTGATTGTTCTGCTGCTTCGGTGGCAATGCGTCGCCAACGTTCGATTTTTTGCGGACTAGGGTTAAGTAAGGTTCGATCGCTGATGACAGGTACAATACAAATTACTCCTAATTCTGTTGCTTGCCGGACAACTTCATCGAAGTTATTACCTTTTGGTAAGGCTACTACTAAGGCTGTCTCTTATACACATCTCCGAGCCCACGAGACCTCTC
>CAWUOF010000471.1:0-3823 GCA_963923765.1 uncultured bacterium
AAATTCTACATTCTAAATTCTACATTCTACATTTCCAATTATTTTAAAGGATGACGAATATAAATTATTTTCCCATTAAGTTTAACATGGGCGAATCCTTCCGCAAAACAATAAGCTTCATCAAATTGACGGGGAATAACTATTTTTCCAAATTTATCAATATATCCCCATTTACTACCAATTTTTACTCTAGCTAAACCATCTGCAAAGGAATAAGCATCATCAAAGGAAAGGGGAATAGCTATTTTTCCAAATTTGTCAATATAACCTTTTTTATTACCTACTTTAATTTGAGCTAAACCTTCAAAAAAACTCATTGCCCCATCAAATTGCGCTCGAATTACAACCACACCATTTTTATCAATATAACCATACTTATTACCAATTTTTACTAAAGCTAATCCTTCGCTAAAACTCATGGCGGCTAAAAACTGAGGCATAATGATAATTATACCTTGGCGATTGATATAACCCCATTTAGATTTGATTTTAATTAAAGCTAACCCTTCCGCAAAGGAATAGGCATTATCAAACTGGGGAAAAATCGCCATTTTCCCTCGGCGATCGATATAACCCCATTTAGATTCAATTTTGACTAAAGCTAACCCTTCTGAAAAAGAATAAGCACTTTCAAATTGGGGGGGAATAATAATATTACCTAAATTATCGATATAACCCCATTTAGATTCAATTTTGACTAAAGCCAACCCTTCCGCAAAAGAATGGGCTTTATCGAATACAGGATTAATAATAATTTTACCTAGTTTATTAATAAATCCCCACTTAGAGGCAATTTTGACTAAAGCTAACCCTTCCGAAAAAGAATGGGCATCATCAAATTTAGGCGGAATTACAATTTTACCACTTTGATGCAGATAACCCCATTTACCACTCATTTCCAGCAATGCCAGCCCCTCGGCAAAGGAATAGGCATCATCAAACAGCGGCGGCATAAGTTTTTTATTAATTTGCAGGGCATATTTTTGTTTATATGTTTCCTCTAGTATTTGCATATTTTTGTTAATTAAAACTACTACAATTTTTATATTATTCTACTGGTAATTAATTCGCAGTGATACCAGATAGAAAAATTTGTGAACATGATTAGAAACCAAGGTGATGTTGATACTTATTGTCAGTGATGGGAGTAAAGATAATTTGTGTCAAATATTACTAATTTTTGGCGATCTCCATCACAAATATCCTGGGATATATTAACCGACTACTATTTTTGTCCATAATTTTTGCCCCTGATTAATTTTTAGGATTTTTAGCTACTTCAGTTCACTTTAACTCAAGTAATAGAATATTTGCCATAAAACAAAAAAAATAACAATAAATTTTTAATTTCAACTTTTATTGGTGACTTTTTCGGACAATTGCCCATTTTAAACTATAATAGATATTTCCAAAAATAAGAAAACAGCTAACACAAGAAAGTAATAGATTATGTAGGGCAATTAATTTTACTTTACTAACCAAACGATATCGCCAGTAAAAATAACTAGAGGATATATAAAAAATTGACTATATTTGTATTTATTTATAAAAAACTACTGCAAAAATAAAAAGAATAAATTAAATATTACTAATTTAGTCAAACAGAAAAAAATGAATTAATCTCACCAAGCTGACTTTAATAAAAATTAGTAGACAGTAAGAAAAAAAATATTTATAATAAAATAAGCAAAATAATACATCAGCGTTTTTATGGAACTTTAAAAAGTATAAGCGGGTCGCCTATATTTAGGGAAAAAATAACCATAATTTCTATTATTGTTTATTCTATTATAAACCTTGAGAGAGTCCAAAACCATGACTTTATACTGTACAAAAGGACATGATAATCCCCCAGAAAGTCGCTTTTGTCATCAATGTGGGGAAAAACTGCCAGAAGAAATAGCCAAAGGCATTACTGCGGGGATGATACTAGGCGATCGCTACGAAATTATCAGAGAATTGGGACATGGTGGTTTTGGACGTACCTATTTATCTAAAGATATTAACCGATTTCAAGAACTTTGTGTAATGAAAGAATTTGCCCCGCAAGTGCAGGGTACCTCTTCTCTACAAAAAGCAGAAGAATTATTTAATCGTGAAGCAGGAATTCTTTATAAACTAAAACATCCACAAATACCTACATTTCGCGAATTATGTCGATGTAAAATTAACAATACTACCCATTTATTTTTAGTACAAGATTACATCGAAGGAAAAACCTATCGCGCCCTATTAGATGACCGTTTAAATCAAGGTTTAGGTTTAACAGAAGCCGAATGTACATCTTTATTATTTCAAATATTACCAGTTATAGAATACATTCACTCTCAAGGAGTAATTCATCGCGATATTTCTCCAGATAACTTAATTTTACGTAGTAAAGATGGCTTGCCTGTATTGATAGATTTTGGCGGAGTTAAACAATTAGCTATTAGCGCGGGTTCTCCCATTAGTAAAAATATTCCAGCAACTCGTTTAGGTAAAATCGGATATGCCCCAGATGAACAAATGCAACTGGGTATCGCCTATCCCGATAGTGATTTATATGCCCTAGCAGTAACAATTTTAGTATTATTAACTGGTAAAGATCCGCAAACCCTCAGAGATGCTTATAATGCTACTTGGATTTGGCAAAAAGAAATTAAAATTAGCCAGAAATTAGAATTAGTTTTAAATAAAATGTTAGCCCAGAACCGGGACGATCGCTATCAGTCAGCCCGCCAAGTCTTACAAGCCATACAAGGCAACCCACTTACTAATAATAACACTAATCCGACTCAATCCCCCCAAAATGAAAATATAACCACTCCTACTATAGCTATTCCTACTATAGCTGTAGCTCCTGGAAATAATTATAATAATTATAACAATAATAATTATTATAATCAGCAAAAATCATTACCCTCTACTCAGCCTAATACACAGAAATCTTGGGGATGCGGCAAATTTTTATTATTTTTATTAGTAATAGTTATGGCGGCAGGTTGGGGTAGCTGGTGGTTAACAAATCAATTGTTACGTTTTCGCCCGTTTGGAAAAGGAACCCCCTCTGTAATAACTAATAACTCTGGTAATATTCCTGGTCAACCTAGCTATAAAATATCATCAGAAGAAATAAAACGTTTAGATAATTTGAAAAAGCGTAGCCAAGAATTAGAAATTAATTTTGGATTTTTAAGTAGCTTAACAGATAAGGAATTTTATACTAAAAATCCTAATTTACAAGGTAGACGTTTAGAAAATAATGCGGCTGATGAAAAATTACGATCGCAATGGGATAAAATAGCCAGCGATCGCCTAGATCAATTAACATTTTTAAGCCCTAAATCTCGCAATAAATTAGGCAGCTATACCGATGATGATATGGCGAGAAGAAAAAAAGCAGTCAATAAAAAAAATCTCAGCCATAAAGCCCTTAATGATATGACAGATGCCAAATTTTTCCAGTTATTTCCTGAGCAAAAAGAGCAAGATTTTATTAATCAACCCATAGGTCAAATTTGGCAGGCGATCGCCTCCGATATCGTCGAAGATATCAAAAACGAAACCGCCCTACAAACTCTACAAATTGAATCAAAACAACCCATCACCATCAATCACACCCTTACCCCTGGAGGCAGCAAAGCCTATATTGCCAGACTAGAAAAAAATCAAAACCTTGAATTTAACCTGCAAGCATCTCCTAGTAGTAAAATTCTGGTTTCAATTTATCCACCAAGAAGTTATAATTCTCCCCTATTAGAAGACTCCCAAACCCTAAACTGGTCTGGTACACTTTCTGATTCAGGTTACTATGAATTTATCATAGTTTCCAACTCCTCCC
>CAWUOF010000472.1:0-3817 GCA_963923765.1 uncultured bacterium
TATGTATATTTTTTATGCCAAAAACTTTATAATTTTATATTGATTTTAGATTTATTGTTAAATATTTTAGATTTTTTTTATAATTGAGCATTTTTCTGGCATAAACATTAAAAAAACCTATTAGTCAAAGAAGAATCATTTATTAATTTATTTGGTAATTATGGCAAATTCTAAGTTACGGTTAATTAAAATAGTTACAAGCTGAATGGTGGGGAATTTTAGCCTGAACTAGCTGATAATTGATAAATTTTGTAGCTATTATCGGGGAAACCTATATGTATATGGAATCTACAAAAGTTTTATTAGTAGAAAACAATGTCAGAGATGCCCATTATTTGCGAGCCATATTAAGGAAAGTAAAATTTTCTAAATTTAATGTAATCCATGTTACAAATCTACAAAATGCAATATTACAGTTAAATAAATATGAATTTACAGCTATTATCTTGGATTTGTGGCTTCCTGATAGCCAAGGGATAGAAACTCTACAAAAAATTCGCAATGTGTCCACAAATGGGGCAATTGTGGCGATCGGCCAGAAAAATTATAAGTATAATTACGAAGAGGATTTAGAAACGATCGCTATTAAAATAATACAAGAAGGGGCACAAGATTATTTATTAAAAGAACAGATAAATACTGAGATTTTAACTAATTCTGTATTAAGCGCGATCGCTAGGAACAAACAATTATCTATTGTACAAGAAAATCAAAAAGAATGGCAGGAACAAGCAGAAGCTTTAGAAGGTTTTGTGCAACAAAGTACACGGCTATTAATTCAAGAAAAAATCCTGATGAAAAGTATTCTAAATTCTTTACAAGAGGGAATTTGTGTTAGTTTAAATACAGGTCAGATAATAATGATTAATCCGGCGGCAGCTAAAATGTATGGATTAGAAAAAATGACCTGTATGCCTTGTCTCGAGTCATTAACAGTAACAAAATATTATCAGTGTGAAAATACTTGTCCCTATATGATAGATATCTTTGCTGGGGTAGATATTTACTATCCCAATGGCGAGGTTATTCCTAAGGCAAAATTACCTTTTAATCGAGTGATGAGAGGAGAAGAATTTACCGATGAAGAAATAATGATACGTTTAGCCAATGGGGAAAAAAAATGGCTGAATGTTGGCGGTAAAATAATTCGTAATATTCATGGTGAAATATTGCTAGGAGTGCATACTAGTCGAGATATTACCTTGACGAAACAAGCCGAGGAAAAAGTTATTCGCATTACTCAGGCTGTAGAAAGTACTAGTGATGCGATCGCCATGACTGATATAGAAGGTAAATTGATTCATGTAAATCAGGCATTTGTCGATCGCTACGGCTATAATATTGCTGAATTAAATTCTATAGATAATCCCATCGCCATGTATGTTGGGGGGAAAACTGGTCAAGAAGTATTAACAGCAATTAAAAATAATTCTTCCTGGAGTGGTGAGGTAGAATTAAAAAATAAAAATGGTGAGATTATACCGACGTTAATGCAAGTCGATCGCATTATAGATGATGTCGGTAGTAATATGGGATTAATTGCAGTTTATACAGATATTTCCTATCGCATACATTCCGATGCAGCTTTAAAATCTAGCGAGGAACTTTTCCGACAACTGGCAGAAAATATTAAAGAAGTTTTCTTTTTAACGTCTGCGGATAGTCAAGAAATACTATATATTAGCCCTGCCTATGAGGAAATTTGGGGAAGAAGTTGTGAAAGTTTATATGAAAATTACGATTCCTGGTTAGAATCAGTTCATCCTGAAGATAGATCTAGGGTGGTAGCTGGTATGGTGCATAAATGCCAGCAAAATTTAGAATATGATGAAGAATATCGTATTATTCGTCCAGATGGAAACTATCGCTGGATATGGTCGCGAACTTTTCCGATTTGTAATGAAAAAGGAGAAGTACATCGTATTGCGGGAATTGCCGAAGATATTACCGATCGCAAGCAGGCATTAGAAGCCTTGCGTTTAACTCAATTTTGCCTCGATCGGGCTGCTGATGCAGTGTTTTGGATGAAAAAAAATGGGCAGTTTTTCTATGTAAATGATGCTACTTGTAGATTATTGGGTTATTCTCGATCGGAATTTCTAGGCATGACCATACAAGATATTAAGCCTGGAAAAATTTCGCCGCAAAACTGGCAGAATATGTGGGCCGAAATTCAACAATGCGGTTCCTTAAATATGGAATCTTATTTTTTAACTAAAAGCGGTAGTTTATTATCGGTAGAAATTACAGCTAATTATGTAGAATTTAATGGCAAAGCTTACAATTGTGTTTTTCTCCATGATATTACCGATCGTAAAAATACAGAAGCAAAATTACGTCAAGCCAAGGAAGCCGCAGAAGCAGGAAGTCGCGCCAAAAGTGAATTTTTAGCAAATATGAGTCACGAATTGAGAACCCCTCTCAATGCTATTCTAGGCTTATCACAATTGTTACGACAAGAAATATTTGGCCAACTCAATCCTAAACAAAAAGAATACGTTACCTGTATTAACAGCAGTGGAGAACATTTGCTATCTTTAATTAACGATATTCTGGATTTATCTAAGGTAGAAGCTGGCAAAGAAGAGTTAGTTTTAACGCCGTTACTGATTTGGGATATTTGCGAGTATTGTCTAACAATTGTGCGAGAAAAAGCAGTAGAAAAAGGCTTACAATTAATTGAAAAAATCGATCCGAGTGTTACTGCTTGTATTGCTGATGAAAGGCGTTTAAAGCAGATGTTGTTAAATTTGCTGTCTAATGCTATTAAGTTTACTCCTAATGGCACTGTTTCTTTAATTGTGAAAAAAGTCGATCGAGGTGTAAATTTTACCGTCGCTGATACCGGAATTGGCATCGCTTCGGAAAATTTAGAGTTACTATTTCAACCATTTTTCCAATTAGATAGCTGTCTGAATCGTCAGTATGATGGCACAGGATTAGGTTTAGCATTAACTCGCAAATTAGCGCAACTACATGGAGGTGATATTACAGTACAATCTACTTTAGGTTTTGGTTCTGAATTTACTATTTTTCTCCCAGATACAGTAAATTTTGAAGAAGAAAAACCTATAGTAAATGCAGATGAAGAATCATTTAACTGGGGTGATTATAATAGAATTAATTCCGCCAAGACTAAAAATAATAAATCCCGAATTTTGATAGTAGAAGATGACGATCGCAGCGCTTTAATATTGCAAGATTATCTCCAGGTAATCGGTCATCAAGTCCAATTGGTAAATGATGGTAATAATTTTCTAACTAAAGTGCGAAATTTTCAACCTAATTTAATTTTATTAGATATACAATTACCAGGCGGTGTAACTGGCTGGGATTTATTAGCGGCGGTACGACAAGAACCTGATTTAAAGAAAATTCCAGTAGTTATTTGTACAGCAGTGGCAATGGCTGGAGATAAAGAACGGTTTTTAGCTGCTGGCGCTAATGATTATATCAGTAAACCGGTGAGAATTCCTCAATTAGAATCTGTGCTGATGCAATATTTGGAAATGGAGGTAAGAATGGTGTAGAGGCATGGGGCATGGGGCATGGGGCATGGGTTTGGTATCTGTAGGGTGCGTCAGAGTGCATAATTTTGGATAAAATAGCTATAATTTATTGGTCTGACGCACCCTACTTAAATCTAAGCTGTAGGGTGCGTCAGAGTAGAATATAGAATGTAGAATTGGTTTGAGATCTGTAGTGTGCATCAGAGTGCATAATTTTGGATAAAATAGCTATATTTATTAGACCTCTTGCGTGCGAAATTCTGTCATTCTGAGCGACAGCGAAGAATCTCCAAGATACTTCGCTACAC
>CAWUOF010000473.1:0-3811 GCA_963923765.1 uncultured bacterium
ACCCTGGGTACTTTTCCGTAAAGACAATTCAAAAGTAGCACTCTTTAAAGTTAGCTCTGCTATCTGGGTGCGATCGAACGCTGATAACAGTTCGCAAAGTTGGTTAAAATCCAATTGCACAGCTTTTTTATCCTTTCATTAAATGGCAATCGTTAACGGCTAATTTCTAATGGCCAATAGCTATAAGCCTTAGCCCTCAGCCCTTAGCCATTAACTTATTACCCATTACCTCTAGGAGCTATTTATTCGCGTCCTAAGTAGGTATCGTTACGGGTATCTATACGAATTCGTTCTCCATTGGAAATAAATAGAGGAACCATGACTTGAGCACCAGTGGAAACAGTGGCAGGTTTATTACCGCCAGTAGCGGTATCCCCTTTCACTCCTGGTTCAGTAAAAGTCACTTCCAAAGTCACCGAGTTAGGAAGTTCCACCTCCAGAACTTGCTCATTCCAACGGATAACATTAACCTCCATTCCCTCAATGAGATACTTGACGCGATCGCCTATTTGGCTAATCGTCAGTCGGCTTTCTTCGTAGCTTTCCATATCCATAAAGACGTATTCATCACCTTCTTTATAGGTATGCTGTAAAGTTCTTTTATCCAAATTAGCTTGGGGCACAGTTTCCCCAGCCCGGAACGTTTTTTCCACAACGTTACCTGATTGGACGTTTTTTAGTTTTGTACGGACAAAAGCAGAACCTTTACCGGGTTTGACGTGGAGGAATTCCACCACTCGCCATACTCCCCCGTCTAATACGATAGAAATACCTGGTCGAAAATCATTACTAGAAATCATGAAATTTGATGCTGGGCAACAATCGGCATTTCATTGTAACTCTGTTCAGGGCATTTAACCCCAATTCTATAAAAAAAGCTATTTTGTCCCTAATATCAAACTTCCACCCACTGCGATCGAACCTAAATCACCACAATAAAAATTTTTAACTACAAATTTCCACTTTTCCCCATACTCGCCCCACTACACGCGATTATCTCGTTACCCCCCTATGGCAAGATTATTACAATAGGCGTTCCCGCGCCCAATAGACCCAAAATCTCCCCATAGTGATTTATGACCAATTTTCGTGTAATGCTTGGGAAAAAATTATTCAAAACAGGCATTTTAGCAATCCTGTTAGTTCCCCTCCTGTGGTTTAATCCTGTTGCCAGTGCTAAAAGTATATTGCCCGGTGGGAATGCCATAACCGATGGCCAAGCTCTCTTGCGCTATGCTTTACCCATCGACAACAAACCTATTAGGCAAATTCAAAGCAAGATAGAAGATATTTCCAATCATTTACGAGGCAAACGTTGGAACCCCATATCCAAAGATGTCAACGATGCCGGTAAATTATTAAACACTAAGCAATCTGACATACTTGCCAGCATTATCCCAGAACGCCAACCAGCCGCACAAACCCTAATTGCTGACCTGCAAAAAACTGTAGAATCCCTTAAAAATGCTGTCAACGCTAAAGATAAAGAACAAACCTGGATATACCGGGCTGAAAGTCTCAAACTTATCGGCCAAATAGAACAGGCAATGATTTCTCAATTTCCTTTTGAAATACCCAAGGAATACAGCAACTTACCTCAACTGCAAGGTCGGGCTACTATAGAAATGGCAACTACCAAAGGCAAAATTACTCTGATAGTTGACGGTTATAGCGCCCCCGTTACGGCTGGTAATTTTGTTGATTTAGTAGAACGTGGTTTTTATACAAATTTACCTTTTACTCGCGCTGAAGAATCTTACGTTTTACAAGTAGGCGACCCACCTGGCCCGGAACAGGGTTTTATTGACCCAACTACCGGTAAATATCGGGCTATTCCCCTAGAAATACTGGTTAAGGGTGATAAAGAACCTACTTATGGCATTACTTTAGAAGATGCTGGTCGTTATTTAGATCAGCCCGTTTTGCCTTTTTCTGCCTACGGTGCCGTAGCTATGGCCAGACCCGAAAGCGAACCTAATGGCGGGTCTTCTCAGTTTTTCTTCTTTTTGTTTGAACCAGAATTAACCCCTGCTGGTTTAAATTTATTAGATGGTCGCTATGCTATTTTTGGCTATGTTATTGATGGCAAAGATGTTTTAGGAAAACTGAAAGCAGGAGATATGATTGAGTCGGCTAAAGTTATCCAAGGTGGGGAAAATTTAAAACAACCCCAAGCAGTATAGGTTAAATATTCGCGTGATTATATCAGCTAGGGTGGATTATTCCACCTTAGTTAATCCTATTTTATTCCGATTCTATCTGAGCTTTAATTAAATATTTTGATATAGTAATTATTGATTTAGGTACGTTTCCTGTTTGTCAATACAACAGAAAATAGAAAACAATTTCCAAAATTTATTCATCTAAATTTGTTCTAATCCTTTTTTTCATTAGTTATTTTTACAATACTTTATTGGCCAGAAAAAGTATAATATCAAAATATATAAAAAATAATATAGTAAATTTGCGGAAATTTTTTCCTGCCTTACATTCCCTGGTATCTTTACAGCTAGAGACACACCCCAGTAAAGTGTAAATTTTCCTTACAAAATTGCCTATAACGTCATGAAATGGGATAATTAAATTTTAGTCTAGTTTAGTTTTTTCAAAGGGCAGATTTTGGCAAAAACAACATCAAAAAAAATAATAGGGTAAAAAAACAGGCAAAATATCAACTAATCAGATACCAAAATTTTTGATTTCTTTATAGCAATTATAGACTTATGGCAATTCTTGAGTTAGTTTTTGTAGTTGGATGTGGCACAATGTTAGTTTTTTTGCTGTTAAATGTTATTAATAATAGTCAACAGCAAAAGCAATTAGAAGAAGCTTTTTATAGAATAATAGAAGTTGAAAATGGGCAAATTTCCTTAATACAATTAGCAGTAGCAGCTAGGGTAGATGCTGAAGTAGCGCGGCAATATTTGGAAAGACAAGTAAAACTATTTTCAGCCAATGTTGAAATAGATGCCGATGGAGATGTATTTTATCGGTTTCCTAAATTACATTCTTCCCATAGTAAAATATTTTTAAATTAAATTTAACCTTAAGATATGATAACTATGCAGAAACTAATAAAGTTTTTTGGGAAAAAAATAATAAAAAATAACGTAATTAAATAATGAATTAATTATTATTAAGATGTTTATATAAATTCATTTGTATGATTAGGAAATAATTAAGATAATTGCAGTTTTTATGTATTTGAAATATCATAAAATTTAGAATATCAGATAATTTTTTTATTAGATATATTGGAAAAATACATTATTTTTTAATAAAGTGAAATGTAGTGGAGAAAAGTATATGGCGTGATTCTTTTCTTAATACTTAAAATGAATATTTTTTCTAATTGTAAAGTTTATTGATAATTATATATTTAATAATATATTTAGTAGGGTGTGTGAGCACCTTTGATTATATAGCTTAAATCTTGGATATAATTTATAAGCATTAATTTTAGAGTGACAATAGTGTGATTATGCAATAATTTGTAGTAGGATTACTTAATTATAGCAACTATGCCAATTAACTGCACGGAGAAATTATATTAAGTTATTTGTTTACAAAAATATTTAATTATAAAACTATCTTAATAATTCCAAAAATCCTACAAAAATTAATAATTAAGCAAATGATTGCAATAGTTTGTAAATAGATTATTGTGATTAATAGTGAAACTAGATTTTGGGAAAATAATCTTAAAGTCTTGATCTATTATTTTTTGAAGGATAATAAACATGGGTCTTGAAAAAGGAAGATTTTAATTATAGCAAATTAGTAAATTAATATGTTATTATTTTTAATAAAT
>CAWUOF010000474.1:0-3803 GCA_963923765.1 uncultured bacterium
GCGAAATATTATTAGTTCCTGTAGATCAAGCAACTACAACTTTAGTACATCGACACACTTAGGATAAAATACCAGCATAATATATTCGGAGGCGATTTTTAGCCTCTGATTATATATTTTACCAACAATTATTTCTGGTACACCCCCAAAAATTAACCAAATTTATACAAAAAATTTTCCGAAATTTTATCCACAGCAGTTGATTCTATAAATATAATCATGTAGAATAGAAAAACATAACCTAAAAACAATCTTTTTCAACAAGGAGAAATACCTATATGCGATTAAAAAGGTGGGAGTCACCTCGTCGTGAAGGGAGAAACAACAAAGGCAAGGGTGGTGCAGCACGACAAAGACAAATTAAAAAGCAAACCCAAATGATGCGGAAAAAACTAAAAGGCGAGACAAAATCAGGAAATAATCAAGGGAAGAGGATAAAATTTCTCTTCCCTTTTTATTTAGGCAGGTATATTTCATGGATAAGAGAAAATCATATTGCTCGATCGCTAACTAAAATTCAGTGAGAAAGAGTAAAAATTTTAGCATCAGGAAACAAGGTATGTAAGACCGCCTCAACTACGCATTTTATCATCAGCTTTGATAATCGAGTGATTACAATTCGTGAAGCTGCAAGACTACAATTCTCGATCGATTTATCTTTGAAGGTACTTATATACAAAAAAGTAATCAAATTGGCGAAGCTGTTCCGCCCTTATTATCTCAAGCATTTGCCAAAGCAGCCGCCGCCGCATTAATCTTAAAGGGCCATATACAGAAGATCAGGCCATCACTTGTTTAATTAATCTCCTGTAGCTTTTTCCACTGGGAATTTATAATAAGTTGATCAGCTATCCATTAAATTTTGGTATTCGACTGTGACAGAAACAAAACAATATAAAGACACCGTAAACCTGCCCCAGACTAAGTTTGATATGCGTGCCAATGCCGTCAAACGCGAACCAGAATTACAAAAATTTTGGGCAGACGAAAAAATATATGAGTATTTATCACAAGAAAACCCAGGGGAAATTTTCATATTACATGATGGGCCGCCCTATGCTAATGGCACCCTGCATATTGGCCACGCTTTAAATAAAATTCTTAAAGATATAATTAATCGCTATATGCTGCTGCAAGGGCGAAAAGTACGCTATGTGCCAGGTTGGGACTGTCACGGCTTGCCGATCGAACTTAAAGTATTACAAGATATGAAGCCAGATCAAAGGGCAAACCTAACCCCCATCAAACTACGCCAAAAAGCCCGTGACTTTGCCCTCAAAACCGTTAAAGAACAAAGCAAAGATTTTCAACGTTACGGTGTTTGGGGAGACTGGGAAAACCCTTACCTAACCCTCAAACCAGAATACGAAGCCGCACAAATTGCCGTTTTTGGCAATATGTTTCTCAAAGGTTATATCTATCGTGGACGTAAACCGGTTAACTGGAGTCCTAGTTCAAAAACAGCCTTAGCAGAAGCAGAATTAGAATATCCTGAAGATAACCAAGGGCAGCCTACCCACGTTTCCCGTAGCCTTTACGTGGCGTTTTTAATGACAGCTTTATCGAAAAAAGCGAAAATTCTTAAACCCTATCTATCCAAATTAAGAGTAGCGATCTGGACAACCACACCTTGGACTATTCCAGCTAATTTAGCCATAAGTGTTAATCCAGAATTGAACTATGCTGTAGTTGAAACTGATACCGAAAATTATCTGTTAGTTGCGGCTGATTTAGTTGATAAATTATCAGAAACTTTTGGCACTAAGCTAACCATAAAAGCTACTATCAAAGGTAAAGACTTAGAAAACTGCAAATACCGCCACCCCCTATTTGACAGACAAAGCGAAATAGTTATCGGTGGTGATTATGTAACTACAGATTCTGGTACGGGTTTAGTCCATACTGCCCCTGGTCATGGTTTAGAAGATTATGCCGTAGGTTTGCGTTACAATTTACCAGTTTTATCCCCTGTAGATGCTGATGGTAACTTTACCGAAGAAGCAGGACAATTTGCGGGTTTAAATGTATTAAATGATGGTAATGATGCGGTTGTAAAAGCCTTAGAAGAATGCGGGGCTTTGTTAAAAGAGGAAGCCTACAGACATAAATATCCCTATGACTGGCGGACCAAAAAACCGACTATATTTCGGGCTACGGAACAGTGGTTTGCTTCTGTGGAAGGTTTCCGGGAAGAAGCTTTAAAAGCGATTAAAGATGTGAATTGGATACCCACTCAAGGAGAAAATCGGATTACATCAATGGTAGCCGATCGATCTGATTGGTGTATTTCTCGACAACGTTCCTGGGGTGTACCAATACCTGTCTTTTATGATGAAGAAACCGGCGAACCTTTAATCAATGAGGAAACTATTGCACACATTCAAGCCATTATTGCCGAAAAAGGTTCTGATGCTTGGTGGCAGATGACAACCGAAGAATTATTACCAGAATCCTATCAGAAAAACGGACGCAAATATATTAAAGGCACCGATACAATGGATGTTTGGTTTGATTCTGGGTCTTCTTGGGCGGCAGTTGCCCATCAAAGGCAAGAATTACAATATCCGGCTGATATGTATCTGGAAGGTTCAGATCAACATCGGGGCTGGTTCCAATCTAGTTTGCTAACAAGTGTTTCTAATAACGGTTATGCGCCATATAAAACAGTTTTAACTCATGGTTTTGTCCTGGATGAACAAGGACGAAAAATGAGTAAGTCGATCGGTAATGTAGTAGATCCAAAAAGTGTTATCGAAGGCGGCAAAAATAAAGATCAAGAACCAGCTTTTGGGGCGGATGTTTTGCGTTTATGGGTAGCTTCGGTAGATTATTCTTCTGATGTGCCTATTGGTAAAAATATCCTAAAACAAATGGCGGATGTTTACCGAAAAATTCGCAATACTGCTAAGTTTTTGCTGGGAAATTTGCATGATTTTAACCCAGATGTTTATGCTGTACCTTATGAAGATTTACCAGATTTAGATAAATATCTGTTACATCGCATGACCGAGGTTTTCAGCGAGGTTAAAACTGCTTACGAAAATTATAAATTTGACCGAGTTTTTCAGTTGATACAAAATTTCTGCACGATCGATCTCTCGAATTTCTATTTAGATATAGCTAAAGATCGTCTATATATTAGCGCCCCAACAGATATGTTAAGGCGGCGTACCTGTCAAACAGTAATGGCGATCGCCCTGGAAAATTTAGCAAAAGCGATCGCGCCTATTCTCTGTCATCTTGCCGAAGATATTTGGCAATATATCCCCTATCCCACACCCTATAAATCTGTATTTCAAGCAGGATGGGTACATTTAGAGGAAAAATGGCATAATCCAGAATTAGCTAAAACTTGGCTACAATTACGACAAATTCGCGGCGAAGTTAATAAAGTTTTGGAACAAGCCCGTACACAAAAGGCGATCGGTTCTTCCTTAGAAGCGAAAGTATTGCTTTATGTTCCCGAACAAGAATTACATTCTTTACTGGCAAATCTCAATCCAAAACCAACGGTAAAAACTCCGCCTGTATTACCACCTATAGAGGTCAATAATCCCGTAAATAATACCACTAATGCTACTACTACCAATGTTATTACTGATGTTGTGATTGAAGAATCTACCAAAGAAGATTTTTGGGTAGATACAGTAGAGGTAATACCAGTATTAGAAGTGGAAATAGCAACACCTGTTAGTCCTACGGAAATAGTATCAGCTAATATCTGGATTGAATACGGAAAGCAAGCCCAAAAAAGACTAGCTAAGGTTTATAATCAAATATCCAGCATTCTTGAAGAAACCGTA
>CAWUOF010000475.1:0-3800 GCA_963923765.1 uncultured bacterium
TACTAAGTCAATGACAGGTCATTTATTAGGCGGTTCTGGAGGTATTGAAGCTGTCGCTACTGTAATGGCGATCGCTAATGATAAACTTCCTCCTACAATTAACCTACAAAATCCTGACCCCGCTTGCGATTTAGATTATATACCTAACACAAGTCGCGCTCAAAAAGTGGAAACTGCCCTATCTAATTCCTTTGGATTTGGTGGTCATAATGTCACTTTGGTGTTTAAAAAGTTTTCTGGTTAGATGATAATATTGCCTGTCCAAAATATTATTTTTTTATTAAATTAGACAGGCAAAACTAACCTAAACTCTAACTTAATTTTTATGGTTTTGGGATAGGTATTATACCTATCCCATTTTTTATCAATTTTATACACTCCAGAAAAAGGACGGGACAAAAAAGCTAAATTCCAAGAAATAAAGAAGAAATAATATTAGGTGGTGGTAATGGTGTTATCTTTACAATATCGTTAATGCTATTGCTTAGTGATACAATAAGATAATTTAACTTGGGAAAAGGATAATAAAATTAATGGGTTTTAGTATAGTATTATTAGGATTAGGGTGGCTTTTAAAAAACTCACCTAATCTAATTTTTAAATAATCAATGTAGGTAATAATAATTAGGAATATTTTTTAAAGTAAAGCACCTGTGGGATTAATTACAAATAATAAAGCTATTCCTTTGGTTAAAAATTTAATGGTAGATTATCATTTAATTGTTTAATTTACAAGGAAAAAACTACGATCGCCTCTGGAAATATAAAATTAATAGGCGATCGCTATAATTTATGTACAATTTAATGATTAAACCTTATTTAAAACACCTATAATTATAAAGGTTGTTGAACTGGAACCCCAACAGCACGGGGAAATTCTGTCGGTGTGGGGGCAATTTTTCGTAAATATAAACAATTACGCACACTATCACTAATAGGAGTAGTAAAAGTTTCTATTGACTCCACAACACCACCTAATTTTTTGACAGCTTTTTGTAAATCAATAGTTTCTGCTTCAGTCCAATGGCCACGATAAAGAATTGCTAAACCATTTATTTTTAACAAAGGTAAAGCGTATTCTGCACAAACAGAAGCGGGGGCAACTGCTCTTAATAAAGTAATATCGTAGCTTTCCCGATGTTTTTTATCATGTCCTATTTCTTCTACTCTACCAATTAAAGTATTAGCATTATCAAGTTCTAAATTATTGATGATACTTGCCACAAAATTAATTTTTTTTCTAGTGGAATCTAGTAAAGTTATAGAAGCATTAGGTAAAGTAATGGCGATGGGAAGACCGGGAAAACCTGCACCAGTGCCAATATCAATAAATTTTAAAGTTTGTGGCGGTTTTTCTGGGGAATTTTGCAGCAAAATGGCAATTCCCCGTAGCGAGTCCCAAAGATGTTTTTCCCAAAATTCGATCGCCTCTGTAATGCGAGTTAAATTTAATTTCTCATTCCCCTGCAAAATTAATTTATAAAGTACCTGAAATTGGCTTTGCTGAAGTTGACTAGGCTGCCAGTTAAGTGTTTTCTGCCATACCTCTGCCATATCTGGCAGTATAGTTATTTGCATTATTTAAATTATCCTCCTGTTTCCTGATTGTTATATTATAGCAGTCGCTATGATTGTTATAACAAAACTCGCCTCTATGGATAAGAGTAATTAAAACCAGGAAAAATGGTTATCTTATGTAGAAGCGATCGCACCAGTAGAGACGGGTTGATAATGATTATTTTTCCTAAACAAAATCTATCAATTAATCCTCTCCTACCAGTTTTAAATCCCAACTATACTATTTAAATAAAATAAATCATAATTGATAATTATACTTCTTCCTTTAACCTAATAGCTACCTGATTTAAATTTTGAATTCCTATCTTAGTTTGATTGATACCGCTAACAGTTTCTTGTGCCCCCCTATTTAATTGATTCATGGCTTGTACTACTTCTTGAATAGCTGTAGCTTGTTGTTGGGCACTAAGGGAGATTTGTTGTGTATTAACCCCTATATCATTAATAGCTGCTATTACACTTTCAATATTTCTGTTACCTGTATCAGATATAACTATAGCGGAATTAGTAGATTGTTGTATTTGTGCTACTAAATTATTAATTTTTTCGGCGGATTTTTTACTTTGATCTGCGAGTTTTCTAATTTCTGTAGCCACTACTCCAAAACCTCGACCATGTTCTCCAGCACGCACAGCTTCTACAGCGGCATTAAGAGCCAGCATATTAGTTTGATTGGCTAAGTCACTCACAGCATTAGCAATATGATCTATTTGTTTTACTTGGTCAATTAAATTGAAAATTTGATTAGAAACTACTTCTATTTTTGCTCTAGCCGATTCTGCTTGTATGGCTGATTGTCGAGAAGAAACTCCTAATTCATCCATTGTAGTAGTAGTTTGATTTACGGCGGCGGCTTGTTGATCTATAATTCTTTCTTGTTCTTCAATTGCAGTGGCGATTTCTGTGGAAGATGTGGCGATCGAATTTACACTTTGATGTATAGTTAAAGTCATCCGTGATGCTATCCACCATCCCAATACCATTGCTAAAATTATCGCTGAGATGGTACTAACTACTACTAGAATAATTAACGATCGTAGTGTTTCTTCGGTTTGCTGACGCTTACGAATTTGAATTTCTTCTTCGTTTTTGTTAAATTCTTCTAATAATATTTCTAGCTGTTTGGTAACTTCTTGGCGTTTATTAGAAGAATAAACTTTTATGGCTTCTTTAATTTTACCTGACTGGGCTAAAGCCAGCATTTGTTTGTTTAAATTAATTGATTGTCGAGCTAATTCTAAGCTTTTATTTAAACGGTTTTTTTGTTCTGGAATTTCTACTAAATTTTGTAAGTTTTTAGCAGCATTTTCAAAATCTTCTATTGCTTCAGTAAAGTGTTGTACATTATCTGGGTTTTGATCAATTAAATATCCTCGACCGGCTCTGTGCATTGATGCAATGCTGAAGGCAAGTAAATCTGAATGTTTAACTATTTTTTGTCCTACTGTTTCTTTTGATAGTTGTTGACTGACATTTTCGGCTTGAATATATACTATTCCAGCCGATATTACTGATAAAACTAAAGGAATAGAATATCCTGTTAAAATTCGTGCTTGTAATTTTAATATTTTGAACATGATTTTGCCTCTGATGAAAACAATTTATCTATTAAGAGTTTAGAATCTAAATTTCTTTTTTTATGATTCAATTCCGGAATTTTTCCTCAAAAAATATAGTTAAATTTTATAATAATTTATGATTAGATTAAAGAGTGCATACACTTTTGTAATAATAATTTAATCAGAAAAAATCATGGTATATATAGATAAATATCTATGATTTTTAATTAAAAAAACATCCCTAATTTTTCTTAAATAGCCACGAAATTTCCTCTTGCAAGAAAATTATTATTTTTTTCTAAAATGGCTATTTAACAAAATGGGATGCTCCTTTTTTTGACTATTTTTTAGTTATTTTTTCCCTAAAAAACTTCTAATTTAACTGCCATTTTTTGCAAATTTCCTTGTAGCCATTGCTCAAACATTTGATTTTGTAATTCTTGTTTTATTCCTTCTTCCAAAGTATAGTTAATAAATTGCTCAATCCGGAAAATACAATAGCGTTCTTCAATTTCTAATGGTCCAATAATATCCCCAGGTTGAGCGCTTGCCATAGCTGTTGTTAAAGCTTCTGGTAATTGACCACGACTAACTGCTCCTATCATACCATTAACAAATCGATCGTTGGTAATGGATTTTTCTCTAGCTAGTTGTTCAAATTTG
>CAWUOF010000476.1:0-3782 GCA_963923765.1 uncultured bacterium
ATTATCTTATCAAAATTTTATTAAGTTAGTATGAGGGGAAATAGGCAGAGGGGGTGAGACATTGCCATTAATGGGGCAAGGAAAGTCATCAGTTATTAATCTATATTAAACTATTAATAACTAATGACATAACCTCAAAAATATAACAAGTAGGATGAAATCCTGGTTTTCCCATTTCCTACTATATTAACAAATCAGCCAGTATTTCGCATTCCAGCCGCAATACCGTTAATAGTTAATAAAGCA
Source organism: uncultured bacterium (assembly GCA_963923765.1). Lineage (GTDB taxonomy): Bacteria > Cyanobacteriota > Cyanobacteriia > Cyanobacteriales > CAWUOF01 > CAWUOF01. The sequence goes on from CAWUOF010000476.1 coordinate 247, forward strand.
CCCCGTAGCAATTCACCGCGACTATAACGGGAATTGATACCACCAGGGCTAGAATAGCTGCCATAATTACGTAGACGTTTCAAGAGGGAAACTTGTAATAAGCCTAGAGGTACAATAGTACCATTACGTAATTGGATGGAACGTTGTAATTCTGGATCTCCATCTAAAAGGCGTTTATGCCCAGTTATAGAGAGAACTAATTCGCGGGTGAGATAATATTCACTAGCTATTTGATCAAAAAGTTGATCAAAACGTTCCCGATCGGCAGGCAGAGTTAATTCATTGACATAATGATGAGCAATTTGCAAATCTACCTTAGATAAAGTCATTTCTACTTTAGAAATCACCATTTTGAAAAATGGCCATTTGTAGTAGAAATAGCGGAATAATTTTAAATGTTCCTCCGGTTCTTTGTTTACAAATTCTTGCAAAGCCGTACCTACACCATACCAAGCAGGTAACAAAAACCGATTTTGCGTCCAGCTAAATACCCAAGGAATAGCGCGCAGACTGCTTAAATCTTTTTTACCACCACGACGACGGGCGGGGCGAGATGATATTTGTAGCTGACTAATTTCATCTATGGGGGTAACTTGATGGAAGAAATCAATAAAATCGGGTTGTTCATAGATTAGATCGCGATAGAGTTGGCGCGATCGCATCGATAATTCTTCCATTATCTCATTCCAGGGCTGGATATCATCAAACCCACTACCCAGTAAACTAGCTTGAATTACTGCGGAAGTAATTGTTTCTAAATTATAAATTGCTAATTCTGGTAGAGAATATTTTGATGCCAACACCTCCCCTTGTTCAGTAATTTTAATTCGTCCATTAATAGTACGTCCAGGTTGAGCTAAAATCGCCGCATAAGCAGGGCCACCTCCCCTACCTACAGAGCCACCTCGTCCGTGAAATATTCGCAATACTACGCCATAATTTTCGGCAATTTTTTGCAAAGCTTTTTGCGCTTTATGAATTTCCCAATTACTACTTAAGAAACCAGAATCTTTATTACTATCAGAATATCCCAGCATTACTTCATGTAAATCAGAAGTTATTACCCCAGGATTTTCGCCTCGGTTTTTTATCACTTCATATCCGCCAGCCAGCATAGCGCGATATAGTGGTAACTCAAACAAGGCTTGCATAATTAGCGGTGCTTGTTTCAAGTCTTCCACTGTTTCAAATAAAGGCACGGGTAATAAGCTACTTTTCCCTGTAGATGGATCGTATAAACCGGCTTCTTTGGCTAATAGCAATACTTCCAGTAAGTCGCTTACTTCATGGCTCATGCTGATAATATAAGTTTGACAGATATCTTCGCCAAACTCCTGCTGCATTTGCCGTAAAACTCGAAAAGTTTCGATCGCTTCCTTGGTTTTCTCAGAAAAATGTAATTCTGTCGGAATTAACGGACGCCGAGTTTTTAACTCAGATACTAACCAGTTAATTTTTTCTTCTTCACTTAACTGATTGTAAGGACGTGGTAAGATTTGCAAATATTCCCCAATCTCGTTTAAAGTATCTGAATGGCGAGATGATTCTTGGCGAATATCTAAATGAGCTAAGTTAAATCCATAGATTTCGACTTGGCACATTATATTATCTAGGTCGCTACAGTTTAAGCCTGTTTCTGTTAAATTACGTTGAATTAAGCTTAATTCTGCTAGAAATTCGTTACCCGATCGATAGATAGAATCGGGTTCTGTTTCTAAAAGTTCTCGCTGTTGCATTTCCCCGGTGTACATTCGCCAATTGCGATCGCGGGTATTTTCTAATCGCTTGAGTATGTAGGATAATTTTAGTCGATAGGGTTCTTGGCGATAGCGAATTGCCAGCTTTTCATAAATATCTGGCATTTTCATTTGGTCTTGTTCTAAAGAATCTAGCAATTCTGGTAATACATCACACCAGTGTAGCGACAAACTCAGTAAATCTATTAAGCGTTTTATTGACTTAATATATTTCTCTAACACCAAATTTCGCTGATAACAAGCAGTTTGCCAAGTTACTTGTGGTGTCACCGAAGGATTACCATCTCGATCAGATCCTACCCAAGAACCAAATTTACAAAAATCATATCTTGGCGGTTGTAAATAGGGAAAAGATTTATGCAAAGCAGCCTTTAAACGCTGATAAAGTTGCGGTATCGCCTCAAATAAAACTTCTTGGAAATAATGCAGGGTATAATCTACTTCATCCAATACCGTTGGTTTAAATTGATGTAACTCATCCGTGCGCCACCATAGACGAATTTCTTCTGTGAGTTTTTCTAATAGAGATTCTAACTCCCAGGAAGAAGATAATCCTAAAAGATGTAATTTTTCCTCGACTGGATCCAATGCTTCAAAAATTGCCGCTAGACGGCGTTGTTTATCCCTGATTGTATGGCGTACAATTTCGGTCGGGTGAGCCGTAAACACCAATCTAACATCAAGATTATCTATTAATCTTTGTAACTGCGGTGGTGGTACATTTAAATTTCTCAACTGGGGAAATAATGATTGGAAAGTACCCGGAGTATTAGTAGATTTTGGTATAGTTTTTTCTAGCATTTCCACGCTAGGATTACTATTATTTTGACCTTCTCCTATAGTAAAAACTATCTCGGTACTTTTTTCTTCCCCATTCTGAATATTGATAGTATTGCCATTAACTCTAGCTAGTTGCTGATAGCGCTGTTCGTAGTGCTGTTCTACTATATTAATTAATTGGAAGTATAAAGCAAAAGCACGAGAAGCTCTAATGGCAGCATTCAAATCTAATTTTTCAACAATATTCCGAACATCGGACTCTTGAAAATTAGCAGCTTGTCCTTCTGGCGAACACAATTCTCGCAATTGTTTGAGGAGATCTACTAATTCTTGCCCACATTCTTGTTGTAATACTGATTCCCATAAATCTTCTACAACTTTAAGACGATGGCGCAAAAATAAATCTGATGCCGATGATAATGTAATTCCCTGATCTGATGATTGGAGTAGCGAGCTCATAATAAATCTTCCCAGGTAAGGATATTTATTGACATTCCCATGCCTGTATTATTTGGCTATTGCTTATTAATAAATACAGGGATGAGATTCTTGTTTCATCCAGCCGACTTTTTTACTGATTTTAGTATCAATATATACAAGTCATTTTGTCCCCAAGGGTTATTTGCTGATTGCCCCTCGGTAGTTTCATTTAGCTGAGTCTCAGGTAATTTTAAACTAATCTGGTAAAATTAATCGCGGATTTGCGGAATTTGCTGATATGGTTTTTTGATAATTACCATTATTCCCCATTTTTCGCAGAATGAGATTTAGGAAAATTCAGAACCGGAAGGCGATCGCCTCGAAATATTTCTTCGGAAGCTTGCCCAATTTCTGCCATCATCTCCATCAAGGCTTTTGTTCCCACAACGCCCATTAATACAGGTATTGTGGCCAAACTCAGGAAAATTTCTTCAGAAATTAAAGAAAAAAATGGTTGTACTGATTGATTTTCTGGTACTTTATTACTACTAGCTGTCTCTTATACACATCTGACGCTGC
>CAWUOF010000477.1:0-3781 GCA_963923765.1 uncultured bacterium
GAATTAAAAAAGTTCTCAATCCATCATAATTTCAGAAAATCCAAACAACAGAGTAAAGACAAAAATAGCCCGCCCCATACCACAAATATTATAACTCTTGGGCAATACGGGGAAACAGGGCACAGGGCAGCATAAAAATTTTGGATGATTTTTTGCTCAAAAATTGATTTTTTGAGAAAGTCTCCCGCATAAATTTATTAACTGTTATGGTCAGTAAAGCTGGGATTACGTTTAGAAAAGCCCCAGATAAACAATAAACCGATCGCGGTGATCATCAGCCATTCCGGGGGCACCAGATCGTCAGCAACTACTTTTAACAGCAGGCGCAAGCCCACTAAGCCTACGGTAATATACCCTGCATCTTCCAAATGAAGATACTCATCCAGCCAGCGAATAAATAACCCTGCCATAAACCGGAGAGTGATAATTCCAATAGTAGCCCCAGTTAGTATTAACCAGGTTTTATCGGAAACTGCGATCGCAGTAGTGACACTATCCAAGGAAAAGGCCAAATCTGTTAAAGCAATTAGGGGTATAGCCTGCCACAGAGACGCAAATCTTGGGCCGTGATGTTCCCCTTCTGGGCCTTCTGGCGTGCTAAAATGTTGAAACACTAACCAAAGTAAGTAAAGTGCGCCGAGTAACTCAAATTGCCAGAATTTAATTACCCAGGTTGCGGTTAAAATTAAAGCCATCCGTAGCACAAAAGCCACTAATAAGCCAAAATTAAGGGCGCGACGTTCTAACTCTTCGTCTTCTAAGCCTTGGGCGATGGATGCTAGGGCGATGGCATTGTCAGCAGATAGCACAGCTTCCAAAGCTACTAAAATCACTAGCAAAAATAAGGCATCTACGCCGAAATTGGGGTAAAAATCTGTAAATTGGTCAAGCATTAATGGTTTGTGAAACTTATGGTTTTTAATTAAAAGTAACAAATAAAAAGCGTTACTTTAGATAGTTTATGGCAAACTTTCCTTAGCTTACCCTTTTATTGCAACAATGTGCTGTAACTTGCTGCAATGTGCTGCAATGTGCTGCAACATTAACCCACAGGTAAGTGGCACAATTAAACAGGGATTAGCAGTATATATTTTTCAAGAGGTTGGCATGAATTGGCAAGGTTTTACAGGTCGAAAATCTCTATCATCCCTGGGTTTATGGCTGGGTTTATTTTGTCTGTGCTTGGTTTTGGTGATTAGTTGTGCCCGTAAACCAGCAAATGAGATAAATAATGCTGGTAATGGTGGCGATCGCATTACCATCGGTACAACTTTAAAAGTTCGGACAATTGACCCCGCCGATGCCTATGATATTGCCTCTCTATGGTTAATTACTAACATGGGCGATCGCCTCTATACCTACAAGCCTGGTACCACCCAACTTGAACCCCAATTAGCTACAGCATTACCCAAAATAGACAAAGATGGTTTAACCTATACCATTCCCCTCCGTCAAGGTGTCCGTTTCCATGACGGCACCCCTTTTAATGCTGAAGCAATGGTTTTTTCTCTCCGGCGTTTTATGGACAATAAAGGTCAACCAGCCTTTTTAATCGGAGATCTAGTTGATTCTATTAAAACCACTGGCGAATACGAATTAACCATTAAACTAAAAAAACCTTTTGCTGCTTTTACCTCGTTACTAACCTTTGCTGGACTCTGTGCAGTTTCTCCCCAAGCTTATCAAAATCTGCCTGATAAATTCCTAGCTGATAAATTCATCGGTACCGGACCTTATAAATTAGATAAATATAGTAATGAAGCTGTAAAATTACAAGTTTTTGATGAATATTGGGGCGAAAAACCGATTAATAAAGGTATTGATATTCAACGCTTTTCTAGTTCAGCAAATTTATATAATTCTTTCCGCAGTCAAAATATAGATGTAGCCTATCAATCTCTCGACCAAGACCAGATCCGGAGTTTACTATCAGAAGCCTCTAGTAAAGGCTATCAAAATATTTCCGCTAAAGGTAATTCTGTCACCTATATGATAGTTAATTTAAAACAGCCGCCTTTAGATAATATATTAGTACGAAAAGCGATCGCAACTATTATTAACCGCGCCCTCATTAACGATCGAGTTTTCTACGGTCAAGCTGAACCTACCTACAGCATGATTCCTAATACTTTTAATGCTTATAAACCAGTTTTTCAAGAACTATATGGAGATGCAAACATTGACAAAGCGAAAGCTTTTCTTACTCAAGCTGGCTATTCTAAAGATAAACCTGTAAAAATAGAACTCTGGTATCCTTCTAGTTCCAATGTTCGCAGTTTATCCGCTATTATTATCAAAGCAATTACAGAAAAATATCTGGAAGGAATAATTCAGTTTGATATCAAAGGAGTAGAAGCAACTACCGCCTATGGATATATAGATAAAGGTGTTTATCCTACTTTTATCCTTGACTGGTATGCTGACTTTTTTGATGCTGATAACTATATGCAACCATTTTTAGAATGTACTAAAGGTTCTCCCCAAACTGGATGTACAGAAGGAGCTAGTCAAAATCAAGGTTCTTTTTATTATAATGAGCAAGCAAATAAATTGATAGCTCAACAACGACAAGAACAAAACCCTGAACTTCGTAAAGCTATTTTTACCCAATTACAACAAATTCTCGCCCAAGATGTACCTTATATTCCTTTATGGCAAAGTAAAGATTATATATTTTCCCAACAAAACATTCAGGGAGTTACTATAGAACCTACTCAGTTATTTTCTTTATCACCAATAAGTAAAAAATAATATGTCTCGTTCTAAAGCTTTACAATATTACGTTTTAGGTCGTCTGTTATTAACACCTTTAATGTTGTGGTTAATTGCAACTTTGGTGTTTTTACTGTTACGATCAACTCCTGGAGATCCCGTCGATGCAATTTTAGGCCCCCGCGCCCCCGATAGTTTTAAAATGGAAGTGCGGAAACAATTAGGTTTATCCGGCTCTATTTGGGAACAGTATTTTGGTTATTTAGGTAATTTACTGTTATTAAATTTAGGTAAATCTATTACCAGTCGTGGCCAAACTGTTTGGGAAATTATCCAACAACATTTTCCCGCAACAGTGGAATTAAGTATTTTTAGTATGGCTGTGGCTGTAATTGTCGGTGTTGCCATCGGTGCTATTTCTGCTTCTCGTCCCAATACTGTTTTTGATATTGCTGGGCGTCTTTTTGGGATCATTACTTATGCTTTACCCTTGTTTTGGTTAGGCATGATTTTACAGTTAATTTTCTCAGTAAAATTAGGTTGGTTTCCATTAGGTACTCGCTTTCCTGTTTCTATACCTGCTCCCACAGGTTTTACAGGGCTTTATACTGTTGATAGTCTACTGCAAGGTAATTTTCAACAGTTTTTTACTGCTTTACATCATTTAGCTTTACCTAGTATGACTTTGGGAATACTCCTTAGTGGTATTTTTGAGCGGATCGTGCGGGTAAATTTAAAACAAACTCTGGATGCTGACTATGTGGAAGCTGCTAGGGCAAGGGGTATTCCTGAAAATAAAATTCTTTGGTCTCATGCTTTAAAAAATGCGCTTATTCCTGTTATAACGGTTTTAGGTTTAACTTTTGCTGCTTTATTAGGTGGCGCAGTTTTAACAGAGGTGACGTTTTCTTGGCCTGGTTTAGGTAATCGACTTTATGAAGCTATTTCTTTACGTGATTATCCTACGGTACAAGGAATTATGGTATTTTTTGCCGCGATCGTGGTAGTTGCTAGTATTCTTATTGATATTTTGAATGCTTATATCGATCCGCGTATTCGTTATTAATTT
>CAWUOF010000478.1:0-3756 GCA_963923765.1 uncultured bacterium
GCGATCGCAATGGCATCGGCTGACTTAATGGCGGAAGCAATGCGGGGCAAAACTGTACAGCAAGCCATAGAAATGGTACATCATTTCCAAGAATTAATGAAAGGCGGCGCAGAATTTCCCAAAGAATTACGGAAATTAAATGTAATGCAAGGAGTTGCTCAATTTCCAGTCCGAATTAAATGTGCTACCCTAACTTGGCATACTCTCAAAGCCGCCCTAGAGTCTACTAATACTAATGACTCTAATAATTTTGTCAGTAACGAAAAGGAATCTTAAATTTTTTACTGTTATGATAACAACGGAACTTTTGCTATCTGCTGCTAAATGGTCTGCCATTCTGACAATTGTCTTTGCTATTATCACCGGCTTAAGTTTTATTCGCCAATGGGGGCTGCGTTTTCGCTTAGTAGGGGCGACAGGGTTTATGGGAGTATTAACCGGGGGAATATTTGCTTTAAGTTTAGGTTTATACACCCGTGTAGAAATTCCTAATGCTGTGCATTATAATTTAGTTTATGACAATGGTGGTAAACAAACAACAATTAGAGTTCCCCCCACTATTTCTGAACTCCAATTAGATGCAACAATGCGTCAAGCTGCTAATGATTTGTATTCCCCCGGTCGTTTAGGTGGTTCAGGTGATAAATTAGTAATTAGAGTTCGCACCATCATCCATCCAGAAACAGGTGTTTCTCAGCCTTTAGTTTTAGGAGAAGTAAGACGATCGCTACTTAATCGCTATGATGATAAAATGGCGATCGAAATCTATAAAGATAAACTAGCTTTACTGCCAAAACCAACTGCTTAGTATCATCTATTTTTCTACAAAAACCAGGGAACAAAAAACTTAATTTTAAGGGAGATATAGATAAATAAACTGATATGCAATTCTTTATCTTTTCTATGTTCTCTGTGTTTTTGGGAATTAAATAAAAAAATATGTTCAAGTAAAAATTATCTAAATAAAAGGGTATTCTCCCATTTATCGGTGAATTTTCCCCAAAAAATATCTCTAACTTACACATTTAATGGTAAAATCTAAAATGTCAAATTATCTACAGATTGTCTAATGAGAAAAATTTTTACTGGTTTTTGTCTTGTGGCTGGCATGACTTTATTCAGCTTTTCTCAAAGTGTCAATGCTAACCCCCTATCTGCTGTTGTAGAAAAAATTATCGATGGTGATACGATTATTTTAAATCAAGGGGGAACACCAAAAACTATTCAACTAGCTTGTATAGATTCTCCAGACTGGATAAAGGGAAAACCCCAACCAAACGCACAAGCTTCAAAAAATCGATTAACAGAACTTGTGCCTGTTGGTGCATCGGTGCAATATTATGACTTAGGTTCGATCGCCAAAGGTAATAGAATATTAGGGGTTATTTTCAATAACAAGATAAATATTAATTTACAAATGGTTAAAGAAGGACAATCAAAACTACATCGCAGTTATAGCCAAACTTGTGCAAACTCTGCTAATGCGCTGGCTGAAGCCGAAAATAACGCTAAAAATCAGCGTTTAGGTATTTGGCAATAACAATATATAAAAAATGCCGCTAAATACACAAAAAGCGGCATAATTAACAGCTAAATCAAGAAAAAACTAAAAAAACTTAGAAACAGTTTGCACGTCTTTATCTCCACGTCCAGAACAATTAATAACAATACGAGGACTACCAGTTAATTGTGGACAAAGAACTTCTAAATAGGCGATCGCATGGGCAGTTTCCAAAGCCGGAATAATACCCTCTAACTGAGACAAACGCTGCAAAGCATCCAAAGCTTCGCGATCGGTAATACTATAATATTCAGCCCGTCCGATATCCTTCAAATAACTATGTTCCGGGCCAACTCCAGGATAATCCAAACCGGCACTAATAGAATGGGCTTCTATTACCTGTCCATCATCATCCTGTAACAAATAACTCATCGCCCCATGTAAAACCCCAATTTTACCCTGAGTTAAAGTAGCCGCGTGTTTATCAGTATTAACACCCTCACCCGCCGCCTCAACACCGATCATTCGCACATTGGCATCATTAATAAACTCATGGAAAAGACCCATTGCATTAGAACCGCCCCCTACACAAGCCAGGAGAATATCCGGAACACCTGCCCATTTTTCTAAAGCTTGGGTGCGAGTTTCCTGGCCAATAACCGCTTGAAAATCTCGCACAATCATCGGGTAGGGATGGGGGCCAGCCACAGAACCCAAAATATAATGGGTAGTTTCCACATTAGTCACCCAGTCGCGGATAGCTTCTGAGGTAGCATCTTTTAAAGTACCCGTACCTGCTGCCACCGGGCGCACTTCTGCCCCCATTAAACGCATCCGAAATACATTTAAAGCTTGGCGTTCCATATCTTGAACGCCCATATAAATAATACATTCTAAGCCAAAACGAGCGCATACTGTTGCAGTGGCTACGCCATGTTGACCCGCGCCAGTTTCAGCAATAATGCGTTTTTTCCCCATACGTTTTGCTAAAAGTGCTTGGGCGAGGGCATTATTAATTTTGTGAGCACCAGTATGATTTAAATCTTCTCGTTTTAGATAAATTTTTGGGCCGCTACCATCGGGGCGGGCATAATGGGCTGTGAGTCGTTCGGCAAAATATAGAGGGCTGGGCCTGCCTACGTAATCTTGCATTAAATCATTTAATTCCGCCAGAAATTCTCGATCGCTGCGGTATTTTTGATAAGCTGCCTCTAACTCAGCCAAAGCAGGCATTAAAGTTTCTGGTACATATTTGCCCCCAAACTGGCCATATCGCCCTAAAGAGTCGGGACGCTGGGCAGGAATGTTTGTACTTGTTGCAGAAATAGAAGATAAAGGAGTAGTAGTCACGGAAATAAATATAATGACGCGATAAGTTAATTATATGGAATGTTCAGCTACAAAAATGCTAAATTCTTTTAAGATTAGCTAACCAAGATAGTTTTTAACGCAAGCGATCGAGTGTTTATAAATTTTCTGGTTTTATAATCACTTGGTTTAATTTAGTTAAATTTGAGTTAATTTTTAAATTGTTTACCTATCAATCCTATGGCTTCTAAACGCGATGCTTCGGACTCTAAAACCACAAATTCTAATCGTACTGTTTATCGTGAATTTGGCAACACTGAAGACAATCTAGCCACAGCGCGACCTATTGCCGAATTACCCCCATCTCAACATAATCTTAAAATTCAAGTTTCCCGCAAAGGACGTAAAGGCAAAACTGTAACAGTTATTAGTGGTTTTGTACTTAAACCAGAAACTTTAGAAGCTTTATTAAAACAATTAAAAACCCAATGCGGTGCCGGGGGTACTATTAAGGAAAATACTATAGAAATTCAAGGTGATCATGGGCAAAAATTGCTACAAATTATCGTGCAATTAGGTTATAAAGCTAAAATTAGTGGCGGTTAATAATTGCTAGTGGATAATTAGGATAATACAGAAGGGGAAAAAACAGGTATCTTGGCTGCGGGTAATTTCCAACGGTTTGCTACCTATTTTCACTGAGAAAGTTAGACAGGGCGATCGATCTATAATTACCCAGTAGTCAGTGTACGCCGTGTTGAAATCTATCGCAAATGCAATAGTAACACCATGCTAACCTAATATTAATCTTCAAAAAAATATAGATTTAACAATTGAATCTAATATGATCAATATCACGATTTAAAATTTTGATGATGACTTGAAAAATCGACTGCAAAAGCGAGCCGAATATTATGGGCGTTCTCTCGAAGAAGAAGCTAAAGAAA
>CAWUOF010000479.1:0-3727 GCA_963923765.1 uncultured bacterium
TTCACTTCGCTCAGAATGACAATTGCGGCGTTGCTTGTGGGATGATTTCACCCAATTTGAAACGAATCCTCAATCATTTCAACCGCCAGCCAATCCCGCATCTATGCAACGCCAAAGCCCAACAACTTGCCCTACAACTTGCCCCACAACAGTTAATCGTTTTTAGGGCTAAAGCCCAACAACTGGCCTAACAACTTACCTAACAAGAGTTAATCGTTTTTAGGGCTAAAGCCCAACAACTGGCCTAACAACAATAATACCCTCGCCAACAATTAGCGAGGGTATTATTTTAATAAATTACAAATTTAATTGATTTCGCAGGCTCAATTATTAAGCGTTATTAGCGCGTTTTTTCATTTTTGCAAATAAGCCTAAAGCTAAAGCTGATCCTAACATGGTTGTTGGTTCTGGTACTTCACCTGATGGGCCGCCACTGGGAATACCACTTGCAAAAGAGTCACTAGCACCGTTAGGTAAACCTTGAACGTGCAAACCTACTTGTAAAGCACCACTGTTCAGAGCTGCTACTACATTACTTAAATTACCATTAAATGTCAGACCTAAGAACTCGCCACCGTTAACACCATTGGCAGCGCCACCACTAAATCCAGCAGAAAATGCTGAGTTAAAGTTAATTTTATTGCCTTGAGCGAAATTTTGGGCATTCCTATCTACACCAAAACTTACTCCACTGCTGCTGGTGTTGGCACTACTAATTGCCATGCTTGATAATAAACCTGTTGCGCCTTGATTAAAATAAACACCACCGATAAAGAAGTTAGTGCCACTGACGGCAGCATTATTATTATTAAAAATTTTAAACAAAACTGAATTAGCGCCATTAGAGACAACATCAAATCTAAAACTACCAACAAAAGGATCGCCAACTTGTTCGCTAGCATTGCTAGCTTGGATATTACCGAAAGTAAAAGCGGAGGCTGACTGAGCATTCATGCTGGCTATAGCGACTGCACCACTGGCAATTAAAATAGTTTTGACTAATGATAATTGAGTTTTCATATTTAACTCCCGAAATTTGTAGTTTGTAGTTTTTTTGTTGACGACATTAGGATCAAGAATAAAGCATTAATATAATTTTATGATTGTATGAATGCCCCTATATTGTTTGGTGCTTTTTCCCTTTCCTGTTTACTATATTAGGAGATATTGAAGCACTGTGGGTAAACTTACGCTAAAGATTAAGGTATTTTTTGTAAAGTTGCGATAAAGTTAGGTCAAAATATTTGATGGACTATAAGTTTTATTGGTCTTTAATGGGACTAACTCAGGGTAATTGTCCAAGTGTAGTTTCATTTGCCCAATATAGTATCTGGGAAAAAATCCAAATATATATATAGTATCTAACCTAGTCCTACCTATAACTAGCTGAGGATAAATTTGTTTTTGTAATAATATTCTATCCTCTAAAATCGGCGATCGCCAAGATTATCCTTCTCCTTATCCATAATCTTAATATTTTTGTATAAGTATATTGCCTCATATTAAATGTACCCATAATTTCAAGGCATTCTGCTTATTATTAATAGCTAAATAAACGGGTTATTGGCCTATAATTTAAAAAAATAAAAAAGAATGAGAATCAATCTCATTTTTTACCTTATAATCATAATAATCTGAAAAACTAACCTTGTATTAGTGGGACAAAAAAATTATGTGCCAGCCCAAACTGAAAAAGTCCAGGGCAATTTTTAGTGTATTTCTACCCTATATATTAAGTACAATAATTACTGCCTGTAATACATCAACTTCTAAACCAGAAAACACAGAAATATTAACTACAAAAACTGAATTTAATAATTCATCCCAATTAAAAATAGTAACTACTTTTTTACCTATATATTGGTTTACAAAAGCCGTTACCGGAGATACAGCACAAGTAGAAATTTTAGTTAATCCTGGTACAGAAATACATGAATATCAGGCAACACCTAGTAACTTACAGACAATATCCCAAGCAGATGTATTAGTAAAAAATGGTTTAGGTTTAGAAGAATTTTTAGAAAATACAGTTAAAAACTCTCAAAATGCGAAATTAAAAGAAATTAACGCCAGCAAAGGAATTAAACCATTACAAGATATTTCTCCTATATTAGAAATTGAGAAATCTACTGATACAAAACATCCAGAGCATGAGCATAAATCAGGTAATCCCCATGTGTGGTTAGATCCAGTATTAGTTAAACAACAAATCGTAAATATTCGGGATAATTTAATATTGGTAGATGGAAAAAATAAAGATATTTATACTACTAATGCAGCTAAATATATACAACAATTAAAAGCATTAGATCAGGAATTTAAACAAGAATTAAGTAAATATCCAAATTGTTCTTTTATTACCTTTCACGATGCCTATCCTTATTTAGCTAAACGTTATAATTTAAAACAGTTAGCAGTAGTAAAAATTCCCGAAGATAGTCTTGCCCCTAAAGAGGTGCAGAAAACTGTAGAAATGGTAAAAAAATTCCAAGTAAAAACCCTATTAGGAGAGCCAGGAGTAGATAATAAATTACTAGAAAGTTTAGCAAAAGATTTAAAATTAAAACTCTATACTTTAGATTCTTTAGAATCTGGAGAAATGCAACCAGAATATTACTTTACAGCCATGAAAAAGAATTTACAAACCTTAGCAAATGCCTGTCGGTAAAAATTATGTTTAATTACAAGAGAAATACAAGAGAAATACAAGAGAAATACAGGATAATCTTATGGAAGATAATATTTTAGAGGTGGATGATTTAACAGTGTATCAGGGGAATTATCCGGCTTTAAGGGATGTTTCTTTTAAATTATTAAAAGGAACGCATACGGCGATAGTCGGGCCAAATGGAGCGGGGAAAAGTACCTTAGTGCAAGCTATTTTAGGGTTAATTCCTAGAAATTATGGTAAAATTGTAATATGCGATCGCCCGTTGGAAAAATTAGGAAATATACATCAACAAATTGGTTATATTCCGCAAAATTTTTTATTCGATCGCTCCTTTCCGATATCGGTTTGGGAATTAGTGGGAATAGGGTGGATAAAATCTAATAATATTTTAGCAAATATATTTAGAAAAAAAGCCGAAAAAAATCTTCAAAAAATCCGCTATTTTTGGCAAGAAAACACCGATAAAAAAGCAGCTATTACTGCCGCACTGAAGCGAGTAGATGCTTATAATCAACGTCACCAGGCGATCGGCACCTTAAGTGGTGGACAATTGAAGCGAGTATTATTAGCTTATTGCTTAGTTATGCCACGTCAATTATTAGTATTAGATGAAGCATTTGCTGGTGTAGATATCCAAGGAGAAGCAGATTTTTATACCTTATTAAATGAGTTAAAATCTGAGTATGGCTGGACAGTTTTACAAGTTTCCCATGATTTAGATATGGTAAGTAAAAATTGCGATCGAGTATTATGTTTAAATCAAACCTTAGTTTGCTCTGGTAAGCCAGAAATTGCGCTTTCTCCCCAAAACTTATTAAATACTTACGGGCCTACTTTTACTCGTTATCACCATCACCATTAAAGGCAATAAGCCCAAGGAAATAAAGCCTTAGTGTTAAGTTATTGTTAAGCTATGAATATATTAAATTACTGGGTAGCATTTATTAACCTTAACAACTTCATAGAATTACTGAGTTTACCTGCTGTACAAAGGGCGATAATCGGTGGTATTCTCATGGGAATATTAGGCGGCTTATTAGGTTGTTTTGTCACCCT
>CAWUOF010000480.1:0-3724 GCA_963923765.1 uncultured bacterium
AGATAGTAAAGATTTGCCACTAGATATAATAGAATCCAGATAAAAACGTTGTTTTTGCTCTGTAACAATTCCTTGTAGTAAATCACAAAAACCTAAAATAGCATTCATAGGCGTGCGAATTTCATGGCTCATATTAGCCAGGAATTCACTTTTAGCACGATTAGCTATATCTGCGCGTTTTGCTGCTTGTTCTAATGCGGATTGAGAAAATTCTAATATTGCTAATATTAAAGTATTTCTTAACTCTAAACTTGCCTCTATTTCTATCTTATGCCAAGGTAAACTTTTCCCCACTACAGTTTCTTTCCACAAGTCAAAAGATTTGCGGGGAGATAAACGTACACCGCCTTCATTTTCCACTATTACCGGTTTATTAGGGTCTCCTCCCCAATTAACAGTTTGTATAATTTCAGGACGAAACCATAAAATATGATAAGAGCTTTGACTAAGAAAAATTGAAATTGCTAATAATCCGCTTACTTGCTCTTGATAATGCCGAGATTCTGCATAAACTTTGCTTAAACAATCTGTATAAAAAATTTCTTCCTGATGCTTTTCCCTCAACCAATTAACTAGATTGATAACTGTCGATTTTGAAGGTGTTTTTCCTAATAATATCAATTCATTATCTACAGAAAAAACGGCTCCCGAAGCATTAACTAATTCTAAAAATTTTTGTTGATTATTCCGAATAACTTCAGTAATAAAGTTACTATTTATCGCCATTTCTTGTTTAAAATCTTGTTGCAGTATTTTGATTTTATCTTGATAAAATGCTAAATCTTTTTGCTGTTGTTTAAATAATTCTACTGACATAAATTGCCCTAAAAATTCGCAAGCTTTACGAGTTTCATAGTCAACATATTTCGGTGTATTATGATGGCAAACTATTAATCCCCATAGTTTCTTCTCATCAATTAAGGAAATGCCTAAAGAAGCCCCTACTTTCATGTTTTGTAAGTATTCTATGTGCAGGGGAGAAACACTCCTTAAAACCGAATTACTTAAATTTAAGGGTGCATTGGTTAGGGGATTATTTTCCGGAAATAGTTCTACGGCTTCTTGATTGACATTAACAATAATTCTTAACCAAGTCTGATAGTATAATTTGCGAGCTTGCACAGGAATATCTGAGGCTGGATAGCGTAAGCCTAAATAAGATACTAATTCCTCTTTTTTATTTTCGGCAATTATTGTTCCGCTATCGTCATTTTCAAAGCGATAAACCATTACTCGATCGTATCCAGTAATTCGCCGAATTTCCTGAACTGTTAAATTAACTGATTCATTAAAATTAGTGGCTGTTAATATTTTACTTATCGCAGCTTTAGTTAAATTATAAAAATTTAATGGATAGGCTAAATGACCGTGAATTTTTGATTCTAATTCTAAAACTAATAATCCTTCTGAACGATGAATAATGCCATCTAAATATAAATTTTTTACTTTGTTTTTAATTGTTAATTGAATGGGATTTAAATCTTCTATCTTATTGGCGGAAATTACTCTATTTAAAATTTCTATTTCTTGGTTTTCAAATAAACAACTTAAGTGTTGCCCAAGAATTGATTTATAGTTAATTCCTAAAAAATATTCGGTATTTTTGCTGGCTTGTATAATAGTTAATTCTGGTTCTTTCAATACCAAAAGTACCCCATGAGCTTGTATTTTACCGGGAATATGTATGGGTTCACGATCGCAGTTACTTAAATCAATAGGTGCATCAGTAATAAATTCTATTTCTTGCATAATTATCAATTTCTTAGGGTATATATTTAGTGATGGCTTTTGCTTATAAATAAGTAGCAGTTATTACCCGATTACGCCCTTGGCTTTTGGCTAGATACAGTGCTTGATCAGCCCTTTGCATTATAGTATCTATTGTTTGATCTTCCGAGGAATAGGTAGCTATTCCAATACTAACAGTAATATTTATCTGGTTATCTTGTTGAGAATAAATAACTATTTTTGCGATATCTTGACGTATGCGATCGGCGGCGATCGCGGCTTCATCCATATTAGTTTCTGGTAAAACTGCTACAAATTCTTCTCCTCCAAATCTACCAAAAAAATCTGCTTTTCTTAAACATTGTAACGTAACTTTTGCCATTATTATTAGCACTTCATCTCCGATCGAATGCCCATAATTATCATTAATTTGTTTAAATTTATCAATATCTATCATTAAAATAGAAAATGGTTTTTGGTATCGAGCGGCACGATTAATTTCCTGCTCGGCTAGGGCAAACAGATGACGACGATTCCAAACACCAGTTAATGGATCAGTAGTAGCTAATCTTTCTAATTCTTTACTTAATTTTTCTTGCTCCTGCAATAATTCTTTTAATTTATCTCTAGTATATTTTAGTTCTAAATGGGTGCGAACACGAGCCAGAAGCTCAGGGGCATTAAATGGTTTAGTTACATAATCTACGGCTCCTTTTTCAAAGGCTAAAAGTAAATGGGCTTGCTCTTGACTAGCAGTGAGAAAAATTACAGGAATTTCCGCTAACCCCGGATTAACTTGGAGTTTTTCGCATACTTCTAAGCCATTCATTTCTGGCATCATTAAATCTAATAAAATTAAATCTGGTTTAGCAGTTTTAACCCGCTCTAAAGCTTGGTATCCACTAACAGCAAAAGTTGTTTCATACCCAACTTGCTCTAGCATTTCTCCTAATACTTGTAAATTTTGGCTAACATCATCAACGACTAAAATTAAAAAGTCTTGGGCATAGAAAGGTGTCATAATAACTTGCGCCTCACTTCTGGGAATTGTGCTATAGTTTGTGGCAAGTGCTCCCAGTCAAAAGCTGCTAGTTGATTTTCTAGTGTAATCACGTAGTCTAGGAGTACTTGACATTGATATTCTACCCCCCAAGAGCGCAAGCGATCGACAAATGCCTGAATTTCCCTCCTTCTCATAGTTTGTTGCAAATTTGGCCAAATTCCTTCTTCTTCTTGGTGTAATTTTTCTATTAATTCTAATATATTAGTTACTTGTTGTGATTCCAAATCTAATTCATTATTATCAGATTCTCTCTCTATTGTCAATTCTAGTGTTTCTATATAATCTGTATCTAAAGGTAAGATTTTCTCTAACTCTAAAATCAATTGCGATCGCTGCACTGGTTTGCGAATAAAACCATTACCTAACTGTGCGGCTAAAATTTCATCTTGGCAACGAGAAGAAGCCGTGATTATAATAATTGGAATATCTTTAGTTTCCGAGTTTTGTTTCAAGTATTGGGCAGTTTCTAAGCCATTCATATTTGCCATCCATAGATCTAATAAAATTAAATTAGGTTTGTCAGCAATTGCTCGATCAATAGCTTCTTTTCCGTCCCTAGCAAATAATAAATTATGCTTGCTACCTGCAAAATATCCCGCCAGTAAATCTAAATTAGATTGCACATCATCTACTATTAATATAGTTACCGCCAGGAAGCGATCTAAATCCTCTTTTACTTGTTTTTTATCCCCAGATAATTCCGTAAAATTTACCAACTCTACATCCGGAAAAATAAACTTAAATTCACTACCTTGATCTGGTACACTTTGTAATTCTATTCTCCCGCCTAACATTTCAGTTAAGCGCTTAGTAATAGCTAATCCTAAACCAGTACCACCATATTTACGGTTACTTTGCCCTTCTGTTTGAATAAAAGCTGCAAAAATCCGCTTTTGTTGATCAGCAGCAATGCCGATACCAGTATCTATCACC
>CAWUOF010000481.1:0-3722 GCA_963923765.1 uncultured bacterium
TGAGACTAGACGATAAGATAAATAAACCCGCCCCTGTCTAATCGATTAATTACTTATCGCCGACTGATAACATAAAGATTATAATTTTTACCAAAAATTAGCATGAAACAGCCCTATATGAAGAGGCGATCGAATTATTTATTACCATAAAATTAATATGTAATAGGGTGCATCACAATTAAAGCAATATAATCAAAAATTAAAAATTTGAACCTTGCTTTTTATATTGGTAATTAATCGTAAAAAAAATAATAGGAATTTATAATATATTTGGCATGGGTAAATACTCAAATATATAATCTGTCCTAGCTAAAATCAGTTTTTCTTCATAGGAGATTAAGAAATCAATATAGGCCAAAAAATATACCAAAGAAAAATATGCCAAAAAGTTACAGCCACGATCGCTATCAGTGGTATGATACTTTCTCTTTTTGGTGATATCGCCTGGGCAGGAATGTTAACAAATGGTAACATTAATGGCTTCATCCGTAATAATTCCCCCACATTTAGATTTAGAAATCAATCTAGGATGGGTTCGCCATTACAAACGGCTGCCAAGAATATGTATTTCAAGCCAAGCAAGGAGATACCTTAAATATTTCTGTTGATATCAAAGGCGGAAATTTAACACCAGTATTAGTATTACTTTCTTCAGCAACAGGGCAACAAGTTGCCACGATACCGATAACGCCCTGAGTTATCAAGTAGCTAATACTGGAGAATACAGACTTTTAGTATTAGGACAAAATAGTTCTCGTAGATATACTTTAGCTGTTTCTGGATTAAGTGAAGATAGTCAAAATACGACCCAGCATCCTCTAATACAGATACAAAAAGACAACTGTTACAAAATGATTACGGTTTAACAGTTTTAGATAGTTGTCCACCAAACACCAATTCTTTAGCAGTAATTAACTTTGTTGAATACGGGCAAAATTATCGTTATTGTGCCCGTCCTAACCGAGTTTATCCAGTCGGAGAATATACCTTTGATGTTAGCAGTAATCAGTTAAAACCAGGAGCGCCCGGTACTGGGGGAATGTCTATTTCTACCACGACAGATGCCAGGAAACAACTATTGCAAAATGATTTTGGCTTACGAGTTTTAGATAATTGTCCACCTTCAGTAAGTGCTTTAACAGTGGTAAATTTTGCTGAAGCTGGACAAAATTATCGTTATTGTGCCAATCCTAACCGAGTGTATCCAGCAGGGGAATATACTTATAATGCGGCTACTCAGTAGTTAAAACCAGGAGGGCTTTTAACTGGAAATGCTGCATCGGAGCCAAGGCGGATTATGCTGGAAAATGACTATGGTTTAAAGGTTTTAGATACTTGTCCAGATGGGAAAAGCTCAGTAGTATCAGTATCTTTTCCAGAGTCAGGACAAAATTTATGTGCCAATCCTAATCGAGTTTATCCGGCTGGAGAATATATATATAATGCTAGTAGCCGGGATTTAGATCCTGCGAATAAAAAACAGCAACGCTGTACTGTATCAGTGAGCGGAGTGTGTGTAGTTAAGTAATTAGATTAAAAGGGTGGGCAATGTCCACCCTAATTCATTAAATTATGTTTCAGGATGCGATCGCTTTTATTATGGTCATCTCAGGATGGTAAGCTAACAAATGCATTAAAAAAACTATATTGGTTTAAGTTTAGATGGCCGGGTCAAACGATATTCCTTACCTACTACGGGCTGCTCGTGGTGAAGTATTAGAAAGACCTCCCGTATGGATGATGCGGCAGGCAGGTCGTTACATGAAAGCTTATCGGGAATTGCGCGATAAGTATCCTTCGTTTCGCGATCGATCTGAAAAGCCAGAATTGGCCATTGAAATTTCTCTACAACCTTTCCGGGCTTTTCAACCAGATGGAGTAATTCTTTTTTCCGATATTCTAACTCCTCTCCCAGGAATTGGCATACCCTTTGATATTGTGGAAAGTCGCGGGCCAATTATTGATCCGCCGATCCGTACTATGGCGCAAATTGAGGCAGTCCATTCTTTCGATCCAGAAACATCTCTGCCTTTTATTAGAACAATTTTGCAAGCATTACGTCACGAAGTGGGCAACAAAGCAACTGTATTAGGCTTTGTTGGGGCACCTTGGACCTTAGCAGCATACTCTATTGAAGGTAAGTCTTCTAAAGATTATACTGTAATTAAAAGTATGGCTTTTTGTGAGCCAGCAATGTTGCATAAATTCTTGGGTAAATTAGCAGATGCGATCGCTATTTACGCCTGCTATCAAATAAATTGTGGTGCTCAAGTTGTGCAAATGTTTGATTCTTGGGCTGGCCAACTTAGTCCCCAAGATTACGAAACCTTTGCTTTACCATATCAACAGCGTGTAGTGCAACAGGTTAAAGCCAAGCACCCAGAAACTCCTCTAATACTTTATATTAATGGCAGTTCTGGTATTTTAGAACGCATGGCTAAATCGGGAGTAGATATTGTCAGTGTTGACTGGACTGTAGATATGGCAGAAGCTCGCCAGCGTCTCGGTGCTAATATTGGAGTACAAGGTAATATAGACCCCTGTGCTTTATTTGGTTCAAAAGACTTTATTCGCGATCGCGTTTTAGATACCGTTCGTAAAGCTGGCAAAGGCGGTCATATTCTTAATTTAGGTCATGGAGTTTTACCTCCTACTCCCGAAGAAAATGTCGGTTTCTTCTTTGAAACTGCTAAAAACGTTGATAAGTTATTAACTGTTACCGCTTAAATTTAAAGATGTTTAGATTTTGGGTTTTGGATTTTGGCTAAAACCAAAAATTTAAAATCTAAAATCTAAATAAACTTTTGGAAAAAGTCAGGTAATAGGTAATAGTAAAAATTTGTGATAATTTCTGAGTAAATTTTAATGTTCTTCGCCAAAAATATAATATATAAATTCTTATGAATAATAATGATAGCAAACCAAAACGAATTTTTCTCACCGGTGCTAGTGGTTGTATCGGTCATTATGTAGCAGAAGCTTTAATACAGCAAACCAATCACGAACTTTATTTTTTAGTTAGAGATGCAAATAAATTAAAATTTGATTATCAAGCTAGAGATGGTATTAATATTTTAAATGCAGATTTACATGATATAGATAAATTTAAAACATTATTACAAACGATCGATTGTGCTGTGCTAATAGCTACTGCTTGGGGTGGTGTTCAAGCTTATGATATTAATGTAGTTAAAACTCTGCGTTTAATGAATTTACTCGATTCAAATGTCTGTGAACAGGTAATATATTTTTCTACCGCTAGTATTCTCGATCAAAATAATAAATTACTCAAAGAAGCTGGGCAAATAGGTACAGATTATATTCGCACCAAATACGACTGTAAACGACAATTATCACGCCAAGCAATTTATCCCAAAGTTACTACAGTGTATCCTACCCTAGTCTTGGGAGGAGATGCTAATAAACCTTATTCTCATTTAACTTCAGGATTACCAGAAGTGGTAAAATGGTTAAACTTAATTCGATTTTTTAAAGCTGATGCTAGTTTTCATTTTATCCATGCCCGTGATATTGCCCAAGTAGTATTATTTCTAATCGAAAATCCTAGCGATAAATTAGAACCTCGCGATATTGTTTTAGGTAATCAATCTTTAACAGTTAATCAAGCCGTTGCCGAAGCCTGCGAATATTTTAATAAAAACATTCCTTTTCGCATACCTTTATCTGTAGAATTAGCTGAAATTTTAATAAATTTACTAAGA
>CAWUOF010000482.1:0-3682 GCA_963923765.1 uncultured bacterium
AAGGCTTGCTAACCAAACTTCCCCACGCTTAATCATTATACTTGATCCTCTTTTTGTAGTTGCCCAATGTAGTCTGACATTCCCTCTTCGGCAAGTTGTTGATCTTCTTGGGCAAATTCTTGATAGAGAGTGGCAAATTTGTGCAGAGTAACGGCTTTTTGATGGAATCTACTGCGAAATTTGATAAATTCGATAAATTCGGCAATTTGCTGCAATTGCTCATCGTTAAATTGCTCGATTTCTTGTTGTAGCTTTTCTTTAGTGATTGACATTTGGCTTTTCCTCAAAAAATTAAGTCAGTTTGATTTATTCTCGACAATAGCAATTTCCTCCTCGGTTAATCCATAGAGTTTATAGACAATCCCATCCATCAGTTTATCACAGTTCATCAGTTGCATTTTGATCGGGCAACGATGCCTCTTCGATTTTTCCCTGTTCGTATTCTTCAATGATTTTTTGAATCTCCTCGGCAGCAATATCAACTTGTTCAGATTTTGCATAAATAGTTAAGAGAATGATGCCTGTTGATGTTTTAACATAATAAATCAGACGATATCCACCACTTTTCCCTTTTTGAATATCGCGGTTACGAACTCGTAGCTTAAATACCAAATAATCAATACCCGATATGCGATCGCCCGGTAATTCTCCCTGTTCCAGTTGTTCAATTACTGGCTGTATGTCGCTGCGTATATTACGATATTTCTTGGCAAGACGGTGGATATTTCTGTTGAAAATCGGTGTAGCTTGCACTTGAATAAAGGATTGCTCAGTCATCATCAATTCCCTCCCAAATTTGGGAAACTGGAATCGTTTTCCCCGTCATTGCTTCATGCCATGCTTGCCGAAAATCTTCTATAATTGTGGTTTTTGTTTCATCTATAGATTCATCAATATCTACTGTTTCAGGAATCAGGACAATTACCTCAACACGCGAGTTTTTATCTATCATCAAAGGCTTGTCTAAAGCCAGTTTTCCTTCTTCATCAATTGTTGCCATGACTTTGATTGCTTTCATAAAACCTCCTGGTGAATTTTTATTGTCAAACTCCGTATTAGCTTACTTCAAAAAGTTATGGAACTTAGACAAAAACATTATGCCAAAATTTGACAGATTTCTCACGCTGATAAAACTCGTAGTTTACCCAATTGCTACCTCCAATTGAGTCACAAATACTTCTGTATATAGGCGATTCTGAACTTCTGAAGGATCGGCGACTTCAAAAAATAATTGCATAGCTTCAATCAAATTATTTTTGGCTGACTCAATAGAATCTCCCTGACTAGCAATATCTAGTTCTGGACACAAAGCCACATAGCCATCGCCTTCGCTCTCAATAATTGCCGTAAATTGTTGGATTCGTTTCATGCTACTTGCTCGGATTAGTTTTCCGGCTTTATTCTCGATAATAGCAATTTCTTTATCAGTTAAGCCATAGAGTTGATCAACAATCCTACTCGAATCGTTCCAAATCTTGACGCAATCCCTGACCAATTAATTTACTGAATTACAAACAGAATTGCTATCCGGCCTATGCGGATTCTAAATGCGTTACCGGAATTTGTTCGGTTCTGGGGCTTTTACTCCCGTTGCTACTTGATGAACTGCATAAAGAATGTTTGCTGAATAATAGCGATTACCGCAGTTGTCGCAGACTCCAATGGTGACATTCTCTAAAATGACAAATCCATCTCGATGCTTAAATGCCTCATGCTTGACAGTGCGGGGTTGAACTGTCCCTTCGCAATATTCACATCTGTATCCGTACATATCTTTAACCCTAATATAATAAAAAGTCGCGAGGTGTTCGCACCATAATTATTTGATTATATTACTGATTCTCCCATTAATTATTCACCACATCTCTTAAGGCTTCATCAATTACTTGTTCACTGACACCCCGACGCTTTAAACTAGCAATTAAAGCAGTGATAGTTTCACTCTCAAATCGCTCTAAATCTTGACGCAATCCCTCACCAATATAAGCACGAATCAAGGGCTGATAGTCAGAAAAACCTAATAATGGGGCAATTCGCTTAAGGTCTTCTATCACATCTTCAGGAATGTTAATCGTTACGCTAGTCATGGGACGATTTTTTTGTAAGCGTTTTTTTAATTGCTCAATTTTCATAAATTGCTCGCTCCTGACGAGTTGCTTTACGTGCTGAAATAATACGAATTGTATTTTGTTCATGTTCAATGTGAACCACATACAAGAGATTCCATCGAGTATCTAACCCAATTATGGCATCTCTCGCTTCATCATTGCGGCTGGCATCAATAACGACCAGAAAAGGATCGAAAAATACTTCAGCCGCTTGTCGGAAAGTAATACCGTTATGCTTTTTAGGATTGCGCTCGGCCTTGTCTTTGTTCCAAACAAAGGTAATGCCATTCAGTACAAAATATACATCCATTTTTCATACTTTTGCTATTGACATTGTAAATCTCGGTTATCGAAAATTTAATAACTATTCAACATTAAACTAAATATTATGGTTTTACTTCCCCTCTACAATAGCAATTTCTTCTTCAGTCAAGCCATAGAGTTGATAAACAATCCTATCTATTAGTTTATCACACCGTGTTAACTGCATTTTAATAGGTAATAAGGTATCTAAACTGGCTTTATATTCCTTTTCTAAGGTTTGCTGTTCTTTTCGCGCTACTGGATCGATTTTGACTTTCTTTTTGTTTTTCTTCAATATTTCGATTAATTCTTCAAAGCTGAGATGGGGTTCTTCTTTGTAATAATCTCCCAAATAGTTTTGGATTTTGGATTTGTTGGTGAGGGTGTCAATAGGACAACCGATAAAACGTTCTAGCCATTGTAAAAAGCTTTTGATTTCGCCTTGTTTTTGTTGGTTGAGTTCGAGCATTTGTTCGGCTAGATAGGCTAACAAATCGTGAATTACATCGGCTTCTTCTGGTTGTTGGCTGAGATGATGGTTGACTTGGTTTAAGATGGGGCTAAAATCGCGATCGTTTTGATATTGACGGTAAAGCCCGATCGCGTTGTCTAGGTCTTGTTGGACGCGATCGGCTGGGGTGGTAAAGTTGATTTTACGGATTGGTAATTTTTCTAAATTAATAGGTTTAACTTCAGAAAATATACGATCATTTTCTTGAGTAATATCTCTATGATAATAGTTAAGAACTTGACTATTAATCAAAGATAGTAAATAGAAGTAAGATAAGTTAATATTATCTTTTAATTGCACAACAATAACGCTTTTTAGACAGTGTAATCCCGTATTATTATATGTTGCAATAAGAGTATCAGATGTTTGTCTAATGAATATTTTTGCTTGAGTAAATAATGTTTTATCTCTCGGTCTATTCATTACAAACCAATCAATTTTCCCTTGATCAGCTTCTCTTCTTTTACAAAGTTGATCATAAAATTGACGTAGATATTTTTCTGTATTGGGATACTCTTTTATATTCACGTCAGAAGTTATATATAAAATTATTTCTGGATTATCATTATATTTTTCTTCATATCTACAAGTTGCTGTACCTGTTAAAAGTTTGCGAATAACCTCTGTTTCTAAATCTAATAATTTAGCTTGTTCTGAAGTCATACAATAAGCTTTATCTAACCCACTGCTGATTCCTGTTGCAATTTTTTTACAAACTTCATTAAGTTTATATGCTGTCTCTTATACACATCTCCGAGCC
>CAWUOF010000483.1:0-3671 GCA_963923765.1 uncultured bacterium
TTATACCTATATCTCGAAGTCGCGAGAATTAGAAACTACTCTCTATATCCTTTCCATGAGTATTTTTTATACATTGCTACCTAAGTAACCAAAAAAATTTCGAGAAGGCGTATAGCGTTTTTCGTATAAGCATACGCTCCATTGAAAAGCTGAAAAGTACCTAAATTAAAGCTTTCAAAATTCTCATGTTGCTTACGGTAATACGAAAGCCGCTATATTTTATATAGCGGAGGATTTCTTTGAGTAAGTTCTTTAACGGTATTATTAGGAAACTGTTCTAAACCAGATGCGGAGCTAAAAAATGTCTGAGCTACAAATGTCTGAAAAAGCACTTGATTTTTTAAGAACATGGCATTCTGATGATCAGATGCCTGATATTTCTCCAACGTTAAAAAACATTATTGAAACATTGGTAAAACAACCTAATATGAAGCCAATTGAGAATAAGGAAGATTTTAACACAGCCAAACTCCTCTGCACCTTAAAAGATGAAATAGTAGTTAAAATATTCACAAACCTAAAAGGAGTAAATCACATATTTTTAGCGGATTCCAAAGCCCCAGACCAAATGATATTTGGAAGCTATCCTTATGAATCGATTCTTTTTAAGAATCATAATGAAGAATTAAAAGAAGCTATTGATCTTATCGCATCTCAAAATCCAGAAATTAGTCTATATAATCCTGGTGAAAAATATATCGTTCCCCCCGTACACAAGATAACAATTACCCCAGGATTTGATCCCCACAGAGCAATGGAATTGGGAAATCTGGTGCGGATTGCTTACAACGATTATGATAATAGTCAAAAGCAAGCATTATACTTGCAAGAAGGCGATACAATCTTGACCAGTAAAGCTGGGATGAAAAACGAGGCCATTACTCAATACTGGATCAACTCATCAGAAAGCAGCAATAAAACTGATTTCTGCCAATACAAAGTCATCAAAATATTAAAAGCCAAGGAAATCAACAAAAATCATAATTTTGGCTTCATTCTTGAGCAGGAGTCTGAACAAAATAATGAGAAAACATACTTTGTTGTCTTGCGAGGAACAATATCACCATTTGAGTGGATTAAGGATGCTGAATTTAAACTCGTTCCCCCCTGCTTTGTTGAAAACGAAGGACAAGTCAATAAAGACAGCGACATAGTAAAAGTCAGTAAAGGCTTTAACGATATTTATAATTCTAAGCCTGATGACGATGATTCAATCAATGAGACCGTGCAGCATTTCCTCGATAAATTAGCTCAAGAAGGTGACATACAAAACCAGAAAATATATGTAACAGGACATAGCTTAGGAGCGGCACTCGCCACTCTCTCAACCTTTCACATTGCAGAAAATAATTTTTTACCAACTCTTTATGCTTTTGGTTCTCCACGAGTTGGTAATCAAAAGTTTGCTCAACAATTTCCAGAAAAAGTCTATGCTCAGACTTTTAGAATTGCTAACTGTGAGGATTTGGTAAATGACTTACCGACAGGAACTATTACTGAGTTGATAGGATCTGAAATAAAACAAGAGAAAGATACTAATAATTTTCTGACAGAAATTACAGAGAGTGTCCCTGTTTTGAAATCTATATTTTCTAAAGATGCTTATGAGCACGTCGGTCAGCCTGTGTATTTTAGTCATCAGACTGGAGCTATTTCCAGTAATCACAATATGAGCGTAATCTATTGTGGCGCTTTATTCGGGTGAGATCGCAATTAGGTAAGTTTGACGAATTAGCTACATTTAGAAGTCCCGACAGTGGATCGGCGATCGCAAAGCTAAACTAAGCAATCATAGAGAATAGACCTCTTGCGAAAATCTTTGAAAATCCTTGAAACTCCTATTAGGCGTTGCATAGATTCAGGATGAATTGGCGGTTGAAATGATTGAGGATTTGTTTCAAATTAGGTGAAATCATCCCATAAGCAACGCCGTGTAGCGAACTTGGAGATTCTTCGCTGTCGCTCAGAATGACAGAATTTCGCACGCAAGAGGTCTATTGTTTATTTCTAGCTTAAATATATACTTAACAATTCAAACCTTCCAAAACCAACCCCTACGATACATAATATAAAGAACCACCCACCAAATACACAATGTTATCACAGCAAACAATAAAGAACCATACCAATTACCAGCCCAAGCTTGAAAAAAATTTTGATATATCCAAGCATAAATAGTTAACGGTTTTTCCCCCTTAACAACAGGAATTTTTAACAAAATGCGGGCAACTATACCAGAAGCAACAAACAAAAAAATAGCATTTAAACCCATAACTTCTAAAGGAAAACCCCAACCGCGTTTACCTCGTACCTCTATCAATTCATAACACCCAGCTAACACAATTAAAGCCCAACCCGCCGTAAACATAACATAAGAACTCGTCCAAAGTTGTTTATTAATAGGAAAAATAAAATCCCATAATTTACCAACAACAAGACAACTAAGACCAAAAACAACCAAACTAAAACTATTACCACTATTTATTGATTGTTTTTCTAACCATTTACCTGTAAAAAAACCCAATAAAACCGTTACCGTTGCAGGTATAGTACTCAATAATCCTTCTGGGTCAAAAGAGCCTGTTTGGTAAAGATGATTACTTCCTAAAATCACTCTGTCAATATAGCCTGCTAAGTTGCCCTCCGGTGAAAGCTCCCCTGGGGCATAGCCCGGAGTAGGAATAAACTGCATAGCTAACCAATAGCCTAAAAGCCCAAAAATAGCGATCGCCCACTGTCCCCGACGTGATACATTAAAAATTACCATCCCAGCTAAAAAATAAGTTAAACTAATTCTCTGCAACACCCCCATAATACGAAGATTATTTAAATCAAAAACTTTATCATTAAATAACCAGTCCAAAAACATCGAAAAAATTGCTAAAAATAAACCCAAACCAAATAAAATTAAACAACGCCGTAAAATCCGCAAATAAATAACGACGGTAGCACGGTTGTCTGAATTATTATCTAAATTATATTTGGCAAAAGAAAACGCCATTGCCACACCAACAACAAACAAAAAAAAAGGAAATACCAGATCGATCGGACTACAGCCATGCCATTCTGCGTGTTTTAACGGAGAATACACATATTCCCAACTACCAGGATTATTAGCAACGATCATAGCAGCGATCGCCATACCCCTAAACACATCCAAACAAACTAACCTCATATTCCCATACCTAAATAACGAAAAATTACTGATTGTCCCAAATATACTTCACTCCTCAAATTGTCCAATTTTTCTGGGTAAAAATAAATCAACATATTAAAATAAAAATGTTTATTATGATATATAATTAACATTATCAACAATAGGCCAAAGTCTATTAGTCCCAAAATTAGAAAATAATTAGGAAAATAAATCAGATTTTTTCTGCTGATTTTAATCAAACTTAATTTTTTCTGGGTAAAAATTCATTGGAGAGCATATCATCAACAATAAATAACCATTGTTGCAATGACAGCGCTTTTCATGGAATATAAAGCAAAATGATAGATATTTACTTTCCTTAAAATACTATTTTTTTGCAAAAATAAACCAAAAAAATTGCCCAAATTGCCCAAAAATCTGCCTGATTTTAATAGACACCAGCCATGTTTTTTGTTAATTCATCAGTTTTAATCTAGCAAGTATTTTTGATAATATCACGGTGATTACTTTAAGT
>CAWUOF010000484.1:0-3670 GCA_963923765.1 uncultured bacterium
TACTTGCTGCCTGGAGAGCTAATCTATTAAAAGTTAACCAATCAATCCGATCTTTAATAAAAGTCTCTGCTACTATTGGTGTTTCGTTGGCTAAAATGCCAAAGAATGTATTTAGCATGGCGTTAATTTTTTGGGGAGCAATAAATTTACCTGTTGGTACCATCATGCCCTTGGAAAATAGCCAGGTTACAGCAACGTTGCTTTGATAAGACCGAATTTGATTTAATTGCTTTGCAGTCAGTAAATCATGTTTTAAAGCGGTATTTAGTAAGTCAGTTAACCGGAATAAATTGCGAACTAAAGAGCCAAATCCGGTGAAAACTAGGGGTGATTGTAAAGAGGCAGCATCACCGATCGCAATTAATCGATCGAGGGCTACTTGGCGATCGCGACTGTTGACGCTAAAATGTCCAGGAATATAACCAAAAGTTGCTTTTTTCCAGGTTAATTTATCCATATCGCAGCGTCGATATTCTGGCAATATAGTAAAGAAATCTTCGTACATTTCTAACAGAGAACCAGGATTTTCTGGGTTGACTTGATGATAGTGGAAAAGATAGATAGTTAAGTCGTTATTTTCCCCTGGAAATAATTCCCAAATTAATTGTCTACCCCTAGAAATATCGCCATGAGAATTAAGCACATCTCCATATTCAGAATCCCAAACACCTGGCTCAAATCCTGATGTAATTATTCCTCCTACAGTCGGACATACACTATCAAATGCTCGTTTACCATTTAGTTGCCAAGCTATAGGGGAAGCGGTGCCCATTGCATCTACTAATAGGCGACCCTTGGCGATTTTTTCGGCTTGGCTGGGTAAATGTTTGCTTTTTAAAATGACGCGATCGCTATATATATCTGCCTGGATAAACTCGGTTTCATCCCAAATTTCTCCCCCTGCTGCTTGGAATTTTTCCCCACATAAACGGAGTAATTTTTCCGAATCTATAGCTATATTTAATACTGTGGGAGTATGTAAAACGGCTGCTTTACACTGGCTAGGATTATTGGCATCAAAAAATTTATTAAATCCGTCTTTATATTCTCTAGCAATTATGCTTTCAAATTCATCAGAAGTAAATAAACCTAAGTTAATTAAACTTTGAAATTCACTCCGAGATATATTCCATTCTCGATTCATTTTACCAAAGGGTAATCTTTCTAATAGCAGTACTTTATAGCCTAACCTAGCCATTACTGCGGCGTGGACAATTCCCAAGGCTCCACCGACATAGATTAAATCATAATCTTTTTCTGGGGAAGATATAGTATTAGATTGATGCTGGATAGGATAACTATTTTTTGGGCTACTTTCTTTGTGGGTAAAAATTACGTTTTTTGGTGTTTGGGGATTACGAACACCTTCTCGCCAGCGTTGTTCCCACCAATAAACACGCTTTAAATCATATTCTCCATTAGGAATTCTCTGAAAATATTTGACGGTTAGGGGGTAGTATGGTGCTAAGGCTTGAAAAATTGATTGTGTAGATAAATCAATGGCTGGAGGTGCAGGATATTGATGGGGAAATTGGCTTCTAAGTTTGGCGGTAAGTTCCTGTAATATTTGTTTTTCACTGGGTATGGATCGATCGCCAACACGAAAAACTTTTAAATATGTAGTGCGTTGTAATGACCAAACAACTGCCCAAATTTCCTCTGGTAAGCTGGTGTTACTTTCAGAAATTGTGCTTGGGGTGTTTGTAGTGTTGGTAAATAGTAGTCGAATGCCATCGGGAGAAATAATTTTTTCCCCTGTAGGCGGTATCCATTCTTGTTGTAACCAAGTTTTAACTTTGGCAATATCCGGTGTGGGAATTTCCAGATACAGGATTTCTTGCATTAGGCTGACCTCAAATTTATATCAATTATTATTAAATCAATGGTTGACAAAAAGACAAAGTGCGCTAAACTTCCGATTACTACTTTAAAAAAGCTTAAAGAAATTTATCAAAATTATCATAACTGTTTAGCGGGTGCGTGTATTAACTAGCCATGAATTATCCCATTCCTACGAATTGTCAAGAAATTACCGCGTTGCGCCATATTAAAATTAGCGAAGAATTAGTCGCAGCAGCGATCGCCGGTGTGATTAACATTGCCCGTTCTCAGGGCCAATCCTTGGATGATTTGACCTCCGAAGTATTAGCAGACGACAATATCTTGGATGTCCAGCAAAGACGCTGGCTAAGGGATATGGTGGCGGAAGCTTGGGCTACTTTGCCCTAGGGTTTATGGGACATTGGTTATCGGCGATCGAGGGTAAGATTTTAATTTTCTAATTTTCTATTAATTTTAAATCACTTTAATTAATTTAAAATTTTACCGGTTTAATCAATTCCCTCTAGTCAAATTTATTTCTCGCTTAATATCAATTAATACCTTATCTCCCCGAATTAGCTGATATTCTCCCCGCCATATACCGGGCGCGATCGGATTTTCCGGTGTATTTTTCTTACCTACATAATTAACCCAATTAATCCGATTAGGTGATTTAATTGGTTTTTTATAATTAATTACTTCTTTATTCCCAGGGTCAATTAAGCGAATATGTTCTATATCTCCGGCAAGAATACCATAAGGATGTACCCAAAATATTAACATTGGTATATTTTCGGTTAAGTTAGTTTCTACATATTTACCTTCCCATATTTCATTAATATTATTAGGTTTTTGACTGGTAAAACCAGCTTTAATTAAACCTGTAGGTATGTAATCTAAAGATTTTTCCCACAGGGGATTTCTGGCAATATTACAGCCCGGTTTGTCAGTAATTCCCACAAAAGGATCGACAAATTTTCCTTGATAACGTACACCTAAATGCACATGGGGAAAGGAAGTTAAGCCAGATAAGCCAACTAAACCTAATACTGTGCCTTTTTCTACTTGCATTCCTTCTTTAACAGTAACACTTCCTTGGCGAAGATGGCAGTAAAAAGTTTCCCAGCCGTTACCATGATCTAAAATTACAGCGTTGCCACATCCAATATTATTAATTTCTGCGGCTTGTTTTTCATTTTCTATACGGCGATCGGGTACTCCATCGCGTAGTCTAATTACTTTACCAGCCGCCGCAGCTTTAACTTTAACTCCGGCTGTCATTGCTGTTATATCGGTAATGCCAAAATCTGTACCATCGTGACCATTATAGGTTTGAGTGCCACAACTAAAATCAATGGCATTAGGGCTAGGATCTCGATCGGGATATACTAAAACAAAACAGTCTTTGCCCAGGTTACATTCTATGGGAATGCCTAATTTTAGAGAATTATTAGTTTGATTGGCTAAATTATTTATATTTTTGTTAATATCTGTGTCAGCTTTTGATGGTTGTGCTGCAATTGCCACAGCAGTAGTATTTTCTTTTGTGGTATTTTGCTTTTGGTTAGTATAGGCAATCACACTAGATAGGCTAAAAATTAGTAAGATGGTATGAAGATTTTTTAGGTTTAATTGCATTGATTTATAATTATTGGTGTGGAATTCTATTTTAGAATATCATATTATTTCATTATTGATAAAGTTGGGTTAGTTTTATTGAGGTTATCTGTAAGTCACAAAATTGTTAGGTTAAATTACTTATTATTTTCTATTTTCTGCTATTTTTTGATGAAGATTATAATCTTTATGCTATTAGACTTTTCGGCAGTGTTAGGGCGATTATTATTTT
>CAWUOF010000485.1:0-3669 GCA_963923765.1 uncultured bacterium
TAGAACCAGCAAAATCTGATAAAACATCATCAACTTAGTTCAGTAAGAGTTGAGTTTCGATCGCATCTGTCTGTTTAGAAAGTATAAGTTTACTTAGTTTAGGGATACGGCCTAGTCGTATCCCTATTAACTTATTACTAAAATTTGGGAAAAATTGCTAAAACAAATAACAGAAAAAATGAATAGCAATTATTAGGGAAAAATTAACTCATAACCGTTAAATACAAATACAGTTGTTATCACTATCTCCCCTGCTGAAGATCGGCCTCTGCCCCTCTTAACCTCGCTTTCCTGTTTGTGTAGAATAGTAGCCATAATTCGGTAATATACCCAGGAGGCAAGTTATGGCAGATTCTACTTCGCCATCGGGCAATGACTCTAGTGCAGCTAATTCTCCAGCAACGTCCCAGGCTAATCTAAATCAAATGATTTCCCAGTCTCTAGGACTAGCAGTACAGAATGCGGTTGTAGCCCAGCAGCAGGGGACTATCCTGCACCAAGCTGCCACCAGCATCGGCATAACACAACTATATTCCATTGCCCAGGGGACTAACGCTGATCAAAACTTGCAAAACCTAACCAAAACCCTTGAACAAATTCAGAAAGTCGCTGAAATTTTCAAAAATCAAGGTTCAGGTTCATCATCAAGTTCAACTCCAGCCGCAAAACCCTAACTAAATCACTGTTGAAATTGCAGGAGATAAAACAGCTACTATGGCTGATCAAGTTAATGGTCAAATTACAGATGCGGTAACTCAATCCAATGTCAAGGTATTAGGAGAAGTCCCAGCCTTTTCTATGGGTATGGTTTACCAAACAATGGCTCATTCACTTAGTTTAGTGATGGAAAGTTCCGGTCTTGTCCAATCTAATATGCAAAAAGTGAATGAAGCGATCGCCTCCGTAGCAGCTGAAAAAATCATGAAATTGATGGGATGACTAATAGCGATCGGTCATAAATCGAATCCAAGGTAATAACTCCGCAGTGGAAAGCAATATAGCTTATCCTCTATTTTTTATTACCTTTTTTTTTCATCCCTTATCTAATTTTCTGATTCCACATTTTCTAACACCAACTTAGTAGAACATATGAGCAGTGGCATAAACAGTGTCAAACAAATTAACTCCCAAGTTATAGATCCCAAAGTAGTTAGAACTGAGGGAGCAGGCAAAGCTTTCCAGTCAGTAGCCAACTCAACGGCAATAGCAGTACAAGATGCTACAGATTATCTGCGTACTAATTTAATGGTATCAGCAGCAGTATCGGCTGTTTGCCTAGAAAAAATGGCACAAAATCCTTACGTAAACGTGGCAGTTTATTCTCCTGTTCTTGAAATAGCTCAAAAAAATGTAGCTACTGCAACAGAGAACTTTACTAAAGTGGGTATGGCTGCTGGAAATGTTCTCAAGAATTTTCCATCTAGCTAATACAAATTTAGGTAAGGTGCAGTCTTTCGGAATTGTCGTTTTTTAGTTGTCAGTTATCATCAGCGGTGATGGTAAATTCATCTACAAAATAGTAACTAAGTAGTAAATAAGCTAAGTAAAATAATCTTACTTGTACTATTAAAACTTACTTGTACTATTAAAACCAATGACATAACTGATAACTAACTTTTTTTAGTGTTTTTTACTATTAAAAATAACCTCAATTACGCAAAAACAAAAAATCTTGACCTTTTACCATCTTTTGATACTCCTCTCCTACTGGATGAAACGGACTCAAATCAAGATAATCATTTCTCTTATCATCTTTGCTAAGGATAGATTGGGGATTGATTAAATGATTCCAGTCCAAAAAGTTATATTTTCTGTCTTTTTGATGAGAATCTACTGATTGAGATAGATGTACTTGTAGCCATTTATAGTAAATTGCAACAGTACTACGGTTAGACATATCATTTATCGCTGGGGAATATTCTGGTTGCTGCCGAATAAATTTACTTTCTTCTTCAGCTAAGAGCATCATGCGTTTTTTGATATTTTCATAACCGGCAGGTGTATTTTGTCCATCATGTCCAGATTGTTTGATAGCCTCCAATAACTTATGTATCCACATTTCCCACATCTGTAATTCAATGCGTCGTGTTATGGAACTAATCCATGTCCTAGAAAAATATTTATTTAGTTCCGGACTCATTGTTAATTTTTTCAAAATAAATTCAAATTGATATTCAAAAGCATTTTCTAACATATCGCGAGCTTCACGGACAATTTTATTTCCTGTGAAGGACTGTCTAAAAATCTTCCACTCATCGGGTGTTTTAGATTTATTTTCCTTTTTGTCCTGCTGTTTATATGGTGCATTTTCAATTTGGGAAACTTCATATTCATTAGAAGTAGTATCTAGTCCGATTTTGAGATTCATTAAATTTTGATAGTAGACATAATCTAATATAAATTGAAAATCAATATCTGGTGGTACATCCAGTAAATCGATCGAAATCAGGCGAATATCATTTAACTGTTGTCGCATAATAAACTTCATAGCTCTAGCACTATCTAAAGCCAGAGATTCAATATCATTCTGGGTAATATCCTTTTTATCTTGATCTAAATACTGGTAAAGTGTAGTATCGCTAAATCTTTTATTAGCTTTAGTTAACAATATAGGTAATCCATTGGATATAGCTGATCCTATTGTGCCTACACCCAGGGAACTGATACCGATCGTCGGCATTACTAATAATATTGATACCAGTCTCCCCAGAGT
Source organism: uncultured bacterium (assembly GCA_963923765.1). Classification (GTDB taxonomy): domain Bacteria; phylum Cyanobacteriota; class Cyanobacteriia; order Cyanobacteriales; family CAWUOF01; genus CAWUOF01. Next base: position 2,714 of record CAWUOF010000485.1, read on the forward strand.
AGCCGAAAAAACACTTCTGATAAATTCTGAAGTAATAATATTTCTAATTTTCCGTAAAAAAGATTTATCTAACTTATATTTTAATAGATCAGCCGATTCTGCTAACTTATTAAAATTGGCTATAGCAGCATTGAGAGCATCACTTAAAAATTCAAACAAAATTTCCCAATTCAGCAACTCTTTATCTATCAAATTTAGATGTTCAGGTCGGAAAAGTAGTTTAGAATGTTGCAAGAGTTCCTCTATATCTTCCTGCACAAAACTAATTCCCATTTGAGTTTTTAAGAACATCGTAACTTTTTGATATTCTGGTTTTTGATATTCTGATTTTTGAGTTTCTGATTTTTGAGTTTCTGGTTTTTGAGTTTCTGGTTTTGGCTCTTCTGAGTCGTCTTTTGGTCCAGTATCTTCTGGTGAAGATGTTTGTTGACTATCGTCTTTTTCAGGTATTGATTCTATGGAATTGATTGCAGCTTTTAAATCCTGCCAGTTTAATTTTTGAGTAGAACTACTTAATTCTTTTTCGATAAAATCAAGAGACTCTTTTGGTTGAGGAACAATAAAGCCATCAGGCAATTCCTCCCCCACAAATAACCTGGCTTTAGCATTAAACCAACTTAAAAAATTACCTGCTATATTCTCTTTGTCATCTTCGTATTTATTGCAAATTAATTTAAAAACATCTGGAATTTCTAATTGAAAAATTATATCATTAATTAGTTTATTTTCTGCCTGAATTTTTTTAGCTGTTTCTGGGTCATATTGCAGTGGATTTTTTAAATATAAAAATCGACATAATCCCTGAATTAATCCATCCAAATGATCCCAATGGGTTTTAGTTTGGTTGGAATTGATTATTTCTTCAGCTTTGGTAATTATGGTATTAGCTTTTTCTGATTCAATAGAATCTTCAGTACATTGATAATCATATAAAACATATCCTAAAAATTGTTGAT
>CAWUOF010000486.1:0-3664 GCA_963923765.1 uncultured bacterium
GATGCGCCGACAACTTCAACGACTACAACCAGTCTTGATGCGCCGACAACTTCAACAACTACAACTTCAACAACTACAACTTCAACAACTACAACCAGTCTCGATATTCCTACATATTGCGCGACTCCCTCGTGTGCCGATCAATCAACTACATCTACAACTACCACCAGTGGTACCTCAACTACTACTGATAGTTCAGGATATTTACCTCCTACGACTCCTACTAGTTCTTCGAGTATTACTGAAACCAAGAAAATACCTGAACCTAATGCTTTAGCAGGTCTTTTATTTATAGGCTTAGGTATTCTCTATAGCAAGGGGCGGAAACCAGGTTTTCAGTCGTAGGAAATTTACTAGTGATACAGAGATTTATTATATATCGGGGCTTACTTCTCTCCTCGATCGAGGAGGGCAGTTTCTTTGCATCTATTATAAATTTTGGATTAGATAATTTATTATTTTTAAGCTCAAAAAGCTGATAAATATATATTGTTTTCTTACAAAAGAGAATAGCTATAAGTTTATAAAACTAAACAGTAATTAATTAAATATAAATTTATCTGTAAAAAACTGTTGTTGTGCTTCAGCACCATTCATAGCCTAATTTCAAAAACGATAAAGATTTGCCTAGTTAAAATATAGTTTTTTTGTTATCGATAAGATGCAACCTAATTTAAATCTTGGATTTGACCTATAGCATAAATGTTATGGTGGCAATAGCGTAATTAATTAAATCAATTATAGTACAAAAATTTTGGATTTTTTTCTATTGCCAGAGTTGGCTAGTTTCTGATTTGTAAAGATATCTATTAATTTTATTCAGCGACACTTAATGATAAGTAATAATGATAAGTAATACTTAACCAAGAAATAACTTTATGTTGATAAAAATATTTTTTTTAGACATAATTATTAATCTGAACAGCTTTGTATATTAATATTAATTAAGATTTAACAGTTAATACTATTGAGGGCCTATGACTGCTAAAGTAGAAATATATACCTGGAGAACTTGTCCATTTTGCATCCGTGCTAAAGCCTTGTTGAATAAAAAAGGCGTTGAATTTATCGAATATAGCATCGATGGAGATGAAGCAGCCAGAGCAAAAATGGCCGATCGCGCTAATGGACGACGTAGCCTACCTCAGATATTTATCAACGATCGACACATTGGTGGGTGTGATGATATCCATGCCCTAGAAGCAGAAAACAAATTAGATACTTTATTACAATAAATATGGCAACAAACAAATTATAACAATCTGGATTAGGGTTAAAGTACATATAAAAATGCCAGCTATGATATGATAATTAATCGCTTGCAGGCAGTTATGTACTAACCCTATTAGGGAATAGAATCACAGTGAAATTTGCCTTTATTATTGACCCAATCCAAACCCTTAATCCTTGCCACGATACCAGCGTGGCAATAATGGAAGCAGCTTGTGAATTAGGCCATCAAGTGTGGGCTACTCAAGCTAAAGATCTAAGTTTGGTAGCAGGTAAAGCCAGTGCCATGCTAGAACAAGTCAATATTACCCCCATACAGGAAATTGACGGAAAATGGGTAGCGGCTAAACCTTGGTATGAAATTATCGATCGCGCCTTCCTACCCCTAGAGGAAATGGACGCAGTATTTATGCGAACAGATCCACCAGTAAATGTACCCTACCTTTATGCTACCTATATTCTCGACTATATAAATCCGGAAAAAACTTTAGTAATTAACAACCCTAAAGGAATACGGACAGCTAATGAAAAAATGTATGCCTTGCAGTTTACTAAAGTAATTCCTGAAACTATTGTCAGTCAGGATAAAAAAGTAATTCGTGAATTTGTAGAAAAACAAGGGGCAGCAATACTTAAACCCCTCGGCGGTAAAGCAGGAGAAGGAATTTTATATTTAGAAATAGGCGATCGCAACTTTAACTCCCTCATAGAAATAAGTACCCGTAATGGCAGAAAACCAGTAATGGTGCAAAAATTTCTCCCAGAAGCTAAAAACGGAGATAAGCGAATTATCCTACTCAACGGCAAGGCCATCGGGGCAGTAAATCGCATATCGGGCAGCAATAATGAATTTCGCAATAATATGGCAGTTGGTGGCAACGTAGAAAAAGCTGAAATCACCCCACAAGATAATATTATCTGTAATGAATTAGCCGACAAACTGCGAGAAGACGGCCTCTATTTTGTAGGAATTGATATCATTGGGAACTACTTGACAGAAGTTAATGTCACTAGCCCGACTTGTGTACGAGAAATTGATCTATTCAATAATACTCGTTTAGGACAACAAGTAATTGAATGGATAGCAAAAAGCAAACCATAAAAATTTACCAACTAAAAAATATCTAAAAAATGCCTTCATTCTCAAAAATTGGTGTAGCAGTTATCGGCACAGGATTTGGTCAAAAAGTCCATATTCCCGGATTTCAAGCCCATCCGCGTACTCAAGTTGTTGCTATTTATCATCGTGATATAGAAACAGCCAAAGCGATCGCCGATACCCATAATATTCCCTATCCTAGCGATAACTTAGAAAAAATTCTCAACCTTTACGAAGTACAAGCAGTAAGCATTGCCAGTCCGCCATTTTTGCATTACGAAATGGCCAAACAAGTTTTACAAGCCAGAAAACATCTACTACTAGAAAAACCTACCACCCTAACTGCTACAGAAGCGCGAGAATTGTATCATTTAGCCAGCAATCGTCAAGTAGTTACAGCAATGGATTTTGAATTTCCTTACGTACCTGCATGGCAAATGTTAGCAGAAATGTTATCCCAAGATTATGTAGGAAAAAAACGACTAATTAAAATAGATTGCTTAGTGTCTAGTCGGGCTGACCCTCAACGCCCTTGGAATTGGTACTCCCGTAAAGATCAAGGCGGTGGGGCTTTGGGTTCCATTGCTTCTCATATTTTTGACTATATCCATTGGTTATTTGGTCCAGTGCAAAGGCTATGTGGCCAATTAAGTACCGCCATTTCTCACCGTCCGGATCCGACTGATGGGGAAATGAAGCTTGTAGATTCTGATGATACCTGTTCTTTGATGCTGGAATTAGCCGATGGAACACCTTGTAATCTTTGCATTAGTTCAGTAACGTCTCCAGGTCGTGGGCATTGGGTGGAAGTTTACGGAGATAAGGGAAATTTAGTTTTAGGCAATGATAATCAAAAAGATTACGTGCATGGTTTTCGTTTGTGGGCCGCACCCATCGGTCAAGCCTTAGCGGAAGTTACTATTCCTCCCCGTTTAGAATTTCCTAAAACTTATTCAGATGGTCGTATAGCGCCATTTATTCGCGTTGTAGATCGATGGATCCAAGGTATTGATGCCGGTCAGTCATTAACACCTAATTTGCGGGAAGGTGTTTATTCTCAGTTATTAATGGATCTAACTCAAGAATCTAATGCTACTGGTACTTGGGTAGAAGTGCCAAATTTAGAGTTATTTTTAGTTAGTGGAGGTTGGTAGTTTGTCGAAAAAATGATAATTTTTAGGTAGGTTAGGAGCGATCGCTTGTGCAGAAATTAAGGGCGATCGCTTTTAGGTAAGTTATCACGTTATATTTATTTTTGCCAATTTCTCAAAAAAATATGCTAAATATAGACAGTTTTACAGAAGTATCAGAACCAACAAAATTAATTTTAATTGC
>CAWUOF010000487.1:0-3657 GCA_963923765.1 uncultured bacterium
AGAAACTAAATATAATTTAGAACGTACCCGTTATTATGATAATCATCCATTAGTACAAAATTTAAAACAGCAACGAGAGCAAATGTTAAAAATGTTGCAGAATCGTTCTATACAGGTATTAGGCTATGCAGTATCACAAATAGATAACTCTGATGTTAACTCCTCTGGAAAAATTCAAGATGAACTTTCTACCCAACTCTTACAAGTAGAAACAGAATTAGCATCACAAATCAGTCAATTTAACAGTATTTTGCAAGCAGAAGCACAAGTTTCTGGAAATTTTCAACAAATTCCCCAACTGCAACAAGCCTATGCAGAATTACAGCGTCAAGTAAAATTGAGATCTGATGCAGTTAACCGATTTTTAGATAAATTACAAGAATTACGCATTGCAGAAGCCCAAGAAACTGCTCCTTGGCGAGTTTTAGAACCTCCCTATTTACCAGGCGCTCCCATATCTCCTAATATTCAACGTAATCTATTATTAGGGTTTATAGCTGGAGGTGTTTTAGGGGTAGCCTGTGCAGTATTATTAGAACGTTTAGATGAGCGAGTTAAGCGAGTAGAAGAAGTAAAAGAATTAACCGGAATGGCATTATTAGGAGTAGTACCAAGGGTGGAAGTACCTGCTATTGCTGTTAATATACCTGTGAGTGAAAACGGTCATTCCAGGGGATATGATCGATCGCCCTTTACGGAAGCTGTACGATCTTTAGCATTAAATTTACGCTTTTTAGGTGCAAGTGGACAAGTAAAAACCCTAGCGTTTACTTCTTCCACACCTTCGGAGGGAAAAACTACCCTAGTGTATAACTTGGGGTTATGTTTAGCAGAATTAGGTCAGCGCGTGTTAATAGTTGATGCTGATATGCGAAAGCCGAAAATTCATAAAATGCTGCAAGTGGCGAATGCGGCGGGGTTAAGTAGTGCGATCGCCACCGATCGAGCTTGGGGGGGACTACTTAATCAAGCCCCGGCAGAAAATCTGCAAATAATTACCTCTGGCCCAATGCCCCCCAATCCAGTCGCCTTATTGGAGTCGGAAAAAATGACCGAACTTTTACAGGAATGGCGACAAAATTATGATTATGTGCTAGTAGATGGTACACCCATTGTCGGGGTAGCAGATGCTCAGAGTCTCGCCCCCAAGGTAGATGGGGTAATTTTTGTAGCCGCAATGGAGCGATCGACTCGTGGGGCGATCGTTCGCGCTACCGAATTACTTCGAGGTACTCGCTGCCGTTTAGCTGGTTTAGTAGTAAATATGGTAGATCAAGATAGCGGACAAGTTTACTATTCCTATTATTCTTATTACGGTGAATCTTCCACCAATGGCAACGGCGATTTGGCCAATAGCCAGGAAGAAAAAACCAGTACCAAACCAGGAAAATTAATCAACTTCCTGCGGCATCATTAACAACAAAAAATCTGTGAGTTTCCCAATGCAAAATAGAGGCGTTACCTTGTGGTTTACAGGGCTAAGTGGTGCAGGAAAAACTACCATTTCTAAAGGTGTAGAACAAGAATTAAGGGCGCGTAAATGCCTAGTAGAAGTTTTAGATGGAGATATAGTTAGAACTCATCTTAGCAAAGGATTAGGTTTTAGCAAAGAAGATAGAGATACTAACATTCGCCGTATTGGATTTGTAGCTAGTTTACTTAGTCGTAATGGAGTAATAGCAATTACGGCAGCTATTAGTCCCTATCGAGATATTCGTAATGAAGTCCGGATGATGAATACTAACTTTGTAGAAGTATATGTCAAGGCACCTTTGGAAATCTGCGAAACCAGAGATGTTAAAGGACTTTATGCAAAAGCTAGAGCCGGAGAAATTAAAAATTTTACCGGAATTAATGACCCTTACGAGGAACCTTTACATCCGGATATTGTCTGTTATACCGCAGAGGAAACTATTACAGAAAGCGTAGCTAAAGTAATAGGTTTTCTGGAAGAAAATGGTTATATTCCAGGGCTGCCAGTTATTCATTTAACTACCTAACCTTTATGGTTAATTCCACTCCCTCAGAATTAGTAATTGAAGCCGGAAGAACAGAAAAACAATATTGGCAAGATTTGTGGCGTTACCGAGAATTATTTTATTTCCTAGCATGGCGAGATATTCTGGTACGCTACAAACAAACAGTAATCGGAATGGCGTGGGCGCTAATTCGACCATTTTTAACAATGGTTGTATTTACAATTGTTTTTGGGAATTTAGCTAAATTACCTTCTGGGGGAGTACCTTATCCGATTTTGGTGTTTGCAGCTTTATTACCTTGGCAATTTTTTGCTAATGCCCTGTCTGAATGTAGCAATAGTTTAATTAGTAATGGAAATTTGATTTCTAAAGTTTATTTTCCGCGTTTAATTGTACCAGCGAGTGCGGTCATTGTCAGCTTTGTAGATTTTTTAGTATCTGGGATGATTTTGTTAGGGCTAATGGCTTGGTATAATTTTGTACCTAATTGGCGCATTTTGACTTTACCGATATTTATTTTAATGGCTTTTGCTGCGGCAACAGGGGCGGGTTTGTGGTTAGCTGCTTTAAATGTAAAATATCGAGATTTTCGTTATATTGTTCCTTTTATAGTTCAGTTTGGTTTGTATATATCACCAGTGGGTTTTAGTAGTAATATTGTGCCGATCGAGTGGCGATGGCTTTATTCTATTAATCCAATGGTAAGTGTAATTGATGGGTTTCGCTGGGCGATTTTGGCGGGAAAAACACAACTTTATGTACCTGGATTTACGATATCTTTGGGATTAGTTACATTATTATTTATTAGTGGTATTTGGTATTTCCGAAAAATGGAGCGATCGTTTGCAGATGTGATTTAGTGTAGAGTTAATAAAATTAGGTAGTTTTGATAAAAAGTTGATAAAAATTTGATAAAAATCAGTGCTTTTTCCGGACGAATTAATTAAGCATCTGTAAGGTTAGATAGTAAGGTATTTAAAATATGTCGGAGCCAATAATTCGAGTTGAAAACATCAGCAAAAAATACATTATCGGGCATCAAAAGCAGGAACGCTATACCGCCCTGCGAGATGTAATTACTAATAATGTTAAATCTTTTAGCGGTAAACTTTTAAAACCTTTTGGTAAAAAAATCATCAATCCAGAAATAGAAGAATTTTGGGCTTTAAAAGATGTTAATTTTGAGATTAATAGGGGGGATAGAGTCGGAATTATTGGGCGCAATGGTGCGGGAAAATCTACACTTTTGAAAATTTTAAGTCGTATTACTGAACCTAGTGCCGGTAGAATTTCTATAAAAGGAAGAGTAGCGAGTTTGTTGGAAGTAGGCACCGGCTTTCATCCCGAATTAACTGGTAGAGAAAATATTTATCTTAACGGTGCAATTTTGGGAATGAGTAGGGAAGAAATTAAAAAGAAATTTGATGAAATTGTAGCATTTGCAGAGGTGGAAAAGTTTTTAGATACTCCTGTAAAAAGATATTCTTCAGGTATGTATGTGCGTTTGGCGTTTGCAGTAGCCGCCCATTTAGAACCGGAAATTTTAATAGTAGATGAAGTATTGGCGGTGGGAGATGCACAGTTTCAAAAGAAATGTTTAGGAAAAATGGAGAATGTAGCAGAAAAAGAAGGAAGAACAGTATTATTTGTTAGCCATCAAATGGGGGCGATCGCCCAG
>CAWUOF010000488.1:0-3646 GCA_963923765.1 uncultured bacterium
ACAAGGAGTATCGTCGGCAGCGTCAGATGTGTATAAGAGACAGGTATTATCTATTATTAGGGTGTGTCAGATTTTTATATTAGGAAAGTGCGGTATAGTCATTCCCAATCAAATAAAAACACACCCCAGAAACCCGGTTTCTTTGAGAAACCCGGTTTCTAAAAATAAGTTAATCAAAAGATAGTAATTGCTCAACTATTTGTTTCAGAGGCGGCAAATCTTTTTCAATAGACCTCTTGCAAAAGTAGGTGGATACATGAATACACCTACGAATTAATAGGAGTTTCAATGATTTTCAAAGATTTTCGCAAGAGGTCTAGTCTATCCTTTCAATACAATCTTTAATATTAGCCAAGTAAAGCCGATCGTTTTTCATAAGGGAATAGCCTCTTGCAAAACTTGTTCTTTAATTAAAGGATGAATACTATCTATTTCGGCTAGATCAATCTTACATTCTAATAAATCTTCTAAAGATTGAATTAAGGCAATTTGGTCTAATAAAGTACAATCAGGAGCTAATTTTACTAAAAAATCAATGTCACTTTCTGTAGTTTCTTCTCCTCTGGCAACTGAGCCAAAAATTAACACATTTGATGCACCGTATTGGGTGGCAATGTCTAAAATTTGTTGTCTTTTTTGTTGAAGAATGATTTTTTTGTTCATCAGCAATGATAGGAGTGGCTAAAGCCTAACAACAAACATTTTACTATTTAACGCTTTAATCACATTTTTTCACCCTTCAGTTGCGCCAGTAAATATTAGATCTCTTGCGAAAGTACGAAATTCTGTCATTCTGAGCGACAGCGAAGAATCTCCCAGATATTTCGCTACACTGCAGTTCCTTCGCTGCGCTCAGGACTCAGTATGACATATTATTTTCGCAAGAGGTCTATTGTATTCGAGGTTGTATTTGGGATTGTATTCTTCACACTTGAGGCTACCCCATGCAACTGTTTAGCCTGTTCAATCTGAAGAAGTTGTTGCCAGAGTTGCTCTCGAACAATATGGCGGTAACTAAAGAAGTGTTCCCCTACTCCTAGAGCGCTTAGATACTCATATAGCAACTGAGGCTTGATAAGAACCATAACCAGCAATTGCCACCAGAAACGAAACCGGGTCGAGCGTACTACCCCCTGTCGCCAACAAATCGCTGTGAACAGTTGCCACTCATGTCGGGTAAGGAGAAACTGGGACTTACCCCGCCAACTATTCATCATCCGAAAATGGTGGAAGGTGCGTTTTAGGTAGGCCATCGGTTCGTAAAGATTCCAAAAAGCTTGGATGTATTCTTGAGTCAATTCTTCTATTGGGCGAGTCGGGATAAAGTTCATAATCGCCCCCTGGTGGACGGTACCCAAGCCATCAATTAGACGATTTTCTTGCTGTAGACGTTGCCACAGAGCGGTATTTTGTAAAGCTTGGAGCAGACTAAATTGACATTGAGGAATGCCAGTTTCTTCGATAAAGGCTTGAATGCGCTGACCGGCTCCGGTCTGTTCGTTATCAAAGCCCATAATGAAGCCTGACATAATTTGCAAACCTTTGCGAGTAATCAAATGACAAGACTCGATTAAATTATTTCGAGTGTTTTGGAGCTTATTAATCCCGACTAAACTCTCAGTATCCGGAGTCTCAATCCCCATAAAAACTAAGGTAAATCCAGCTTTCACCATCAGATCAATTAATTCCTCATCTTCAGCTAGATTGATGGAAACTTCCGTTATTAAAATAAATGGATACTGATGAGACTCCATCCAAGGAATTAAATCTCGCAGGAAAAGTTTAGCATTACGCTTATTGCCAATAAAATTATCATCCACAATGAAAACATAACGCCGCCAGCCGAGGTTGTAGAGAACTTCTAGTTCAACTAGCATTTGTGCAGGGGTTTTAGTGCGGGGCTTGCGTCCGTAGAGGTTGATGATGTCGCAAAATTCGCATTGGAAGGGACAGCCACGAGAGAATTGCACTGTAATTCCCAAATAGGCATCAAGATCGAGTAAATCATAACGGGGAATGGGGGTTTGGGTGACATCAGGTTTTTCACTAGACCGGAAAATTCCTTGTTGCTCTCCTCGTGTTATAGCATCTAAAAACTGAGGAATTGTACATTCACCCTCATCTAAAATTAGGTAGTGGGCACCGGCTTCTAAAGCCACTTCTGGTACTGATGTTGGAAAAGGACCACCAACTGCAATTTTTTTGCCTAGGGCTACGCCTTTACGGATTAGGGCTTGGAAATCTTCCTTTTGGATAATCATAGCGGAAATAATTATCAGATCGCACCATTCCCAATCATCGAGGGTTTCATAGCGAACATTACGATCAACAAAACGAATTTCCCAATCTGATGGTAAGAGGGCAGCAACAGTAATTAAACCTAGAGGTGAATTTGTTGAGCGTAACCCTGCTAAATTAAGGGTTTCTTGATAAGACCAAAACGAGTTGGGCATCACAGGCCAAATTAATAGGGTTTTCATAATACTCCTATGTTAAAAATGGTTAGATGACGACAATAACAACGATTACTCTCATCTAGGATTAGTAAAATTAGCTTGCAGAAAGACTGACTCCCAACAATGACCTTTTTAGTCGGTATCCACACCTAAATGATTGCCCGCCAAAAGATTGTTAATTAATAGTCCTTTTACGAAAATTCTTTAAAGCCTGATTTTTATAAACGGAATTATGACTATTTCAAATTATTTAAAATTGTCATGGCATTACAATCCAAATTTGTATTAGTCGTATATCTAATATACGCATTGATATTTATTCCCCCATAATGGGGAGAAAAATTATTAGATAAATTCCGCTATTTGCCAGCTTTTATGGGTCAAAAAAATAACTATTTTTATTGGGTTAATTATTTTTTTTGGAGCTTAAATAATAACATTTACCCCATCTAATTTAACTACCAATAAAATTGGGTTACTATCTTTCCCTATAGTTTAAAAACAAGCCGTATTTATAAGCATATATAATTTTTTTTGTTTTTATGCAAAATTAACTATTTTTTTACAAAGTTTTATCTTTTAAAAAAATTTGGAAATACTTCAAAACTTAGAATAAATTTAAAAGTGATAAAATAACCCTAAGTTTATTGAATTACCCTTATTTATAATATTTTACCCATTATTTATACGAAAAAATAATTTTTGGTTTTTTTATGTTTACGTTATTATATAGCAAAATGATGTATTAATATTAATATTATATTAATCTGTTAAAAGGTAGTTATGAATAAGATTAATCTATCTACATAAGAAATAAAAAAAAATTAACCTAGTAAAAGAACAAAATACTTTAATTGCAAGAGAATGTGGGCGTTGCATAGATGCAGGATTGGCGAATTGGCGGTTGAAATGATTAAAGATTCGTTTCAAATTCGGTGAAATCATCCCACAAACAACGCCGCAATTGTCATTCTGAACGTAGCGCCAAGGTTGGTGAGCGAAGTCGAACCAGCGAAGTGAATTACGGTACCTCAGCATGACATAAGAGATGCTTCGCAGCATGACATGAGAGATGGCAGCATGACGGCGTTACATAGATGCATGGCTGGCGGTTGAAATGATTGAGGATTTGTTTCAAATTGGGTGAAATCATCCCATAATTTTACAACGCCGAATTTTGTGGAATAACA